>DATCEZ010000110.1:0-16661 GCA_036509775.1 Acidimicrobiales bacterium | reverse complement strand
CCGCCCGCCACATGAACTCCTCGTTTTCCTTGAGGCGTTTCGGCGTGAGCAGGCGCATGACCAGGGCGCGCTCCTGGGTGTGCATGGGTGGGTCCATGGTCACCATGTGCTCGTTCATGGGCAGCTGGTCCCGGTGGCTGTCGATGATCGCTCCGACGTCGTCGCCCTCGAGCGGCACCGGAAAGGCCGCAAAGGGGCCGATCACCGAGTTGCAGGAGGAGAAGGTGTCCGTATCGAGGTAGATCGCCAGCGCCTCCTCGTAGCCCGAGACGGCGACCACGCCGAGGTTGTCGGTCGGGAGCACGGGGCACTGCGACCGCAGGTGGTCGAAGTAGGGATAGGGGTCCTCCACCAGCGACTCGTCGCTGAAGAAGTCGATCGTCTCCCAGTCGCTCAACGTGGTCTCCCTTCGCCGGGCCACCCGGCCGGAACCGGGCGCGCGCTGCTGTGCACCCGCTCAGCAGGTTTTGGCGAATGCTTAGCATCGGCTCTCGACTGTGACAACTTGTTGGGGTGACCACGGCACCCCAGCCCAGACGGATCGGCGCGGCTGACTCCAAGACCAGGGCCCAGCTGCTCGATGCCGCCGAGCAGCTGTTGCTCGAGGAGGGGTACGCCGCCGTCACCTCGCGGCGGGTCGGGGCGAAGGCAGGGCTCAAGCCGCAGCTCGTGCACTACTACTTCCGCACCATGGACGACCTCTTCTTAGAGGTGTTCCGGCGCCGCGCCGACGAGAGCCTCGCCCACTTCGAGCGCACCGTGGCCGCTGACAACTCGCTACGGACGCTGTGGCGGCTCAACGCGGATCCCCGTGGTGCCGCCTTCATGACCGAGTTCGTGGCGTTGGCCAATCACCGCAAGTCCATCCGGACCGAGATTGCGCGGTACGCCGAGCGCTCCCGCGCCGCACAGCTGGTGGCGCTAACGGCTGCCCTCCGAGCGGCGGGGATTCCGCCGGATCAACTCCCCCCGATCGCCGCCCTCCTGCTGATGACGGGACTCTCGCAGGTGCTGTCCCTCGAGCGGGTGCTCGGTGTGACGGCGGGCCACGATGCCACCGTCTCCTTCGTCCAGAGCGTTATCGACCAGCTGGAGAAATGACGACGCGCGGCTGGGAGGCCGCGGCTGCACCGGCCCGCAGGGAGCGGATCGTCTGGCGGTAGGAGCTGGTGAGGCTGTCCTCGCGGTAGCTGAGGTCATGCTCGGCGCAGAACGCCTTCACAATGCTCTGGGCCCGCGACAGGTTGGGTCGGGGCATGTTCGGGAACAAGTGGTGCTCTATCTGGAAGTTGAGCCCGCCGAGCAACACGTTGGTGAACCAGCCGCCCGCGACGTTGCGGGAGGTGATGACCTGGCGGCGGACGAAGCTCAACTTCTGATCGGGATCCACAATGGGCATGCCCTTGTGATTCGGAGCGAAGCTGCACCCGAGGTAGATGGAGAAGACGGCCTGCTGGATGCCGATGAAGGCCAACGCCTTGAGCGGCGAGAGCACCCAGAACACGCAGGCGAGATACAGCGAGGCGTGCATGGCGAGGAGCGCACCCTCCAGGAAGGCGGCCCGGTTGCGTTGCCGGACCAGCCGCTGCACGCCCAACACGTAGATGCCGGTGCTGCGCAGGATCATGAGCGGGAAGAACAACGGTGCCTGCCACTTGGTCATGAAACGCGAGGGCCAGCTCGCGACCTTGATGGGCCCGTCAGCGGAAGCCTCGACGACCACGCCGCCGACATCGGGATCTCGGCCGAGCTCGTTGGGGTGGGCGTGGTGCGCGCTGTGCTTGGGGACCCACCAGCCGAAGCTCATGCCGATCAGCACGTTGCCCACGGCCAGGCCGAGCCAGCGGTTGGCCCGCCGGGAGCTGAAGACCTCGTGGTGGCCGGCATCGTGGCCCACGAAGCCGAGTTGGGTGTAGGCCAGACCCAGGAAGCCGGCGACGGCGAGGGCCCACCACGAGCTCCCGATAAGAATGAGTGCGGCGAAGCCTGCGGCAAAGGCCGCGATCGTCACCGGGATCATCAGGGCGTAGTAGCCGCGGCGGCGATCCAGCAATCCGGCCTCGCGGATCTGCCTCGCCAGCACGCCAAAATCAGCTGTCGTGGTTTCGTGGGTGGTCGTTGGCACAGGTCAATACCCCGCATTCCTGGTCAAGCCATACCGGGGTCTGGTGCAACACACTGTGTGAAACGCTCTTACTCCGTAAGGGAACTGTAGACCCATTTTTCATGCTTGTCGGGGCGGTTCTCCGGCACCGAGGGTGGTCGACGCCTTAGGAGGACGACGGCGTCGGATCGAACTCCCTGATGACACCCTCGCCGAAGGCCGCCAACGTGTCCGGGGCGGCAAAGTCGCAGAACCACGCATACACCCGTTCCACGCCTCGTTCCTGCAGCGAGCCGAAATAGTCGACGAGTTCGGGCGCGCTGCCCACAAACGGCGTCGATCCGAAGCGCCGGCGTGCTGTCGCCTCAATCTCCTCCCGTGCGCCGCCGGCTGGCACGAACGCCACTTGTGCCTGCAGCGAACAGCGGGCATTCCCCGCAAAAGGGCGCATCTCTTCGAGCTTGTCGACGATGTGGGTGTGGACGTTCCACCAATCAGCATGCTCGGCCACCAGCCGCATGGTTCCCTTGCCCGCCCCTCCGATGACGATCGGAATGTGCCCGACCGGTCCGGGCACCTGCTGCGCGCCGTGCAGGCTGAAGTGCTCGCCCTCGTAGTCGAGCGGCTCACCGGTCCAGAGCGCGGTCATGATCTCGAGCGATTCGCGCAGCCTGCCCAACCGGACCTTCGCCTCTTGTGACCCGACGCCGAATGTCCCCAGTTCGTCCGCCACCGACCCCCAGCCGATCCCGAGCTCGAACCGCCCTCCCGACGCGTGGTCGAGGGTGACCGCCTCGCGTGCCAGGACGGCCGGGTGGCGGAACGAGTCGCACAGGACCAGCGAGCCGACTCGCAGCGTTTCGGTCTGGCTGGCCAGCCACGTGTTGGTGATCATTCCCTCGAACATGGGCTGGCTCTCCGCCAACGGCGGCGTGAGGTGATCCATGCCGGCGACGCCGGCGAATCCCGCCGCCTCCGCGGCACGGGCGCGCTCGACGAGCTGGTCCAGGGTCAGCCGCATCTGCGGAAGGAAGAGCCAGAACTCCATTGGGTTGGGCACGGGGAACTCCTCGTCAGTCGTCATCGGAAGCGGTGGGGCAGGGCGTGCGCGCCACCCGATGACACGCGGCTCCGAGGATATCTATGGTTGGGAGCACCATGAAGGCTGTCCGCAGTGTGGAGGGTGGAGTAGCGGTCGTCGAGCTCGATGAGCCGCCAGGCGTCGGCGAGCTGCTCGACATGCGGGCGACCAGTATCTGCGGCTCCGACCTGAGCTACATCCGATTCGGGAGCCGGGCCATCCTCGGTCACGAGCTGGCCGGTATTCGAGAGGACGGCACGCCCGTGGTCGTCGAGGCCATCTACGGCTGCATGGAATGCCCGCAGTGTGCGCGAGGCGCATACAACCTGTGCCCGACCCACGGCCAACGAGCGCTGGGCATCAGTGCCGACGGGGGCATGGCAGAGCAGTTCCGTGCGCCGACGGCGCGACTCGTTCCCCTCCCTCCGGGCTTCGACGTGCGCGACGCGTCCGTCGTGGAGCCGGCCGCCGTCTCGTGGCACGCGCTCCGGCTCGCGGGGACCGGCCCCGGCACGCGTGTCGCGGTGGTCGGTGCGGGCGCGCTCGGCCTGCTCGCGGTGGCCGGTGCCCGGCGCCTGGGAGCGGAGGCCATTGCGCTCGAGGCACGCCACCCCTACCAGAAGGAGGCCGGCGAGCGCCTGGGCGCGCGCATCGGCGGGGACGGGGTCTACGACGTCGTCGTCGAGGCAGCGGGGACCGAAGCGAGCTTGGCCAAGTGCGCCGAGCTCGTCGCACCGGGCGGGACGATCGTCGTCCTCGGCGTCCATTTCGGGCCTGTCCAGCTGGACTGGATGCCGCTGTTCAACAAGGAGGCCCGGGTCATCCCGTCCCTCGGCTACTGCGCCCACGACGGCGGCCGTGAGATGGAGGACGCCGCTGTCATGCTGGCCGACGACCCCGACATCGCCCTGACGCTGATCACGCACCGCTTTCCCCTCGAGGACGCCGCTGAGGCCTTCCGTGTGGCGTCGGAACGGGCGAGCGGCGCCGTCCGCGTGGTCGTCGAGCCCTCTTAGGCCTCCGGCAGCGCCCCCTGCAGTCCGATGCTGTTCAAGACGGCGGCCAGGCACAGGTAGCCCCCGATCAGGAAGAGCAACTCGAGGATCGCCGCGGGCTCGAAGTGCGTAGCCAGCCCGACCCAGGTCGCGTCGCCGACCGCGTGGTCGTCGATCATCTCGTCGACCGTGCTCAGCAACGTCCGCTCCAGCGGTGTCCAGCCCGCTGCGGCCGGTCCCTCCGTCACCGCTTGGATCTGTTGCTCGGTCAAGCCGGCGTCGCCTCCCATGCGGCTGTGCTGGGACCACTCGTAGCCCGAGCGGGTGCGCCAGGCCACCCGCAGAATCAACAACTCGCGCTGCGCGGGGGGCAGGAGGGCGTCGTCGCTTGCCAGCATTTCGGTGAAGGGGAGCCAGGAGGCGCTGAGGGGCAAGTGATGGGCGAACATCTCGAGGACGATCGGCATGGGCGGCGCGTCCGGCGCGCCGGACAGGTAGCGCTCGGGCCGGCGCAGGAACGCCAACAACGTGGTGCGGGTCTCGTCGTCCCATTCGGCGAAGGGGACCGGAGCGAGCCGCGGCTGGTCGGGGAGTGACATGGGTCCTTTCACGGTCGGGACTCTTTCAGGTGCAATCAGGCATCGGATGACGCTGCCACCGACCGCCCCAACTCGGGGCCCGCGGTGCGCAGCCAGCTGGTGATGACCTCGTCGGCCTCGGGCAACTCCGCCTCGGTGACGTAGAGCCCCCGGGTGGGCAGGCTGGCGCCGAGCTCGACGAGCACGGGCCGGAGGTGCACCTCGACCGCGAGGGCGTGGTGGGCGTCGGCGCCGGTCATCACGGGAATGACCGTCACACCTTCGAGACTTGTGTTACCGAACCAGTCCAGGAAGGACTTCAAGATCCCCGTGTAGCTGGCCTTGTACGTGGGGGAAGCCACGACGACGAGCGAAGAGGACCGGATCCCGTCGACGGCCTCCTGCACGCCGGGCGACGTCCAGTCGAACAGCTGCGGGCCCAGCTCAGCGAGGTCGACCGTCAGCGTCGGGTCGCCGCTCAGTCCCGCCGCGTCTGCCGCAGCCCTGGCGACCTGTCGCGCCAGGGCGAGCGTGCGCGACTGTGCCTTCGGATTGCCGACGACGAGGCCGACCGTGGGTGCGGAGGGCATCAGCCCAGGGTAGCGATGACCTGGGCCAGGTCGACGATGCTCCGGATGCCCGGTGCCGCCGCACAGACGAAGGGGATGGCGTTCACCGGGCGGTGCGCGGTCAAGCCGGGCGATGTCGCGGCCCACTCGTCCGCCGGGACCGGGAAGCGGATGTCGACGTCGAGCGGGGTGTCGCCCTCGACCAGCAGGTGCCACCCCGTCTCGCGCAGGTCCCACGCCGGCTCGACGTCATTCGTGAGGTACCAGTTGGCGCTGAACGTCACCAGGGGCCGACCGGCGCGCATGCCGCTGACCTGCATCCGCTGCGCGCCGATGGTGCCCGCCTGCAGGTGGCCGGCCGCAACGTCCACGTCATGGCGGGCCGTCGCCACCTCGCCGGTTGCCTCGACTGCGTCGAGTGGGAGCGACAGTGCGTCGGCGAGGACCTCGAGCGTGCCGGCGAACGACGCTCCGCCGTGCGCCTCGACGCCGCGCGGGTCGAAGGTGGCGGGGTCGCGCCCGAAGCCCATGAGGTCGAAGATCAACTCCGGCGAGTTGCGCGACGACATGTCGGCGAACTCCTCAATGAGGAGATGATCGAGCCGGCGCTGCAGCGAGGTCAGGACGAGCGGCAGGGCCTCGGTGATGAAGCCCGGGCTCGAGCCCGTGCTGTGGAGCGAGGAGCCCCCCCGTGCGCACGCGGCCTCAACGCGCCTGCGGACCTCGGGGTCGAGCCTGGCCGGATTGTGAAATTCGCTGCGTGTCGAGACCACGTTGACGCCGGACTCGAGCAGCTGGCACAGCACGTCGACGTCCACCCGGTCGGCCATGTAGAGGACGCAGTCCGGCTGCAGGGCGAGAATCTCCCCGACATCACGGGTGGCCAGTACACCGGTGGGCGCGACGCCGCAGAGCTCGCCCGCGTCGCGACCCTCCTTGTCTTCGGAGTAGACGTACAGGCCGACGAGGTCGAGGTTCGGGTGCGCAATGACCGCCCGCAACGAGTGCGAGCCGATATTGCCGGTCGCCCATTGCACGACTCTGTAGCGATCGGTGTCTGTCACGGCAGGAGCACCGGCAGCTTCTCCCAGCCCCGAACGGTCGAGGTCCGGGCCTGCACGGCGTTGGCGGTGTCGACCTCCCACTCCGGGAACCGCTTCAGCACCTCTTCCAGTGCGACGCGCGCTTCAAGGCGTGCGAGGTGTGCGCCGAGGCAGAAGTGCAGCCCGTAGCCGAAGCTCAGGTGACGCTGGGCCTTGCGGTGGATGTCGAAACGGTCGGGGTCGTCGAACTCGCGCTCGTCGCGGTTGGCCGAGGCGTTGAGGAGCACCATGACGCTGCCGGCTGGGACGGTCTGTCCGTAGTGCTCCACGTCCTTGGTCACGTAGCGCGACTGCACGGGGGAGGGCGGCTCGTAGCGGAGGCACTCCTCAATGGCGGCCGGGATCAGCGACGGGTTCGCTGCCATCTGGGCGCGCTGCTCGGGGTACTCGGCCAGCAGCTTGCCCGCCCAGCCGATGAGCCGGGTCGTGGTCTCATTGCCCGCGCCCGAGAGCAGGCCGATGTAGCCGAGGATCTCGTCGCGGGTGAGCGTGCGCACCTTCCCGTCCACATCGGTGAACTCCGCGTTGAGCAGCTCGGTCATGAGGTCGTCGGAGGGGTGCTCGACACGCCAGTCGATGTAGGCCCCGTAGTCCGAGTCCACCGCGCCCCCCTGGCTGAAGTCGACCTCGGGCATGACGCCCGCTTCGAGCCGGAGGCCCTCGTCGATGTTGTTGCGGATCGCCTGCTGGTCCTCCTCGGGAATGCCCAGGAGCATGCCGATGGTACGCATGGGGATCTCGGTGCCGAGGTCGAGGATGAAGTCGAAGCCGTCCTTCCCGACCAATGGGTCCAACGTGCGTGCCGCGTAGTCCCGCACCTGGGGCTCAATGGCCGCCATGCGTCGCGGTGTGAAGACCCGGCTCATGATGCCGCGGTGGAGGTCATGGTCCGGCGGGTCCTCGAAGATGAACAAGCCAGGGGGCATCTCCATCTGCGCCTTAATGATCTCGAGTACCGAGCCCTTGGCCGAGCTGTAGGTCTGCCACTCGACCGAGGCGCGCTCCACATCGTCATAGCGACTGATGGCGTAGAAGTCGTACTTCTCGTTGTAATAGAGCGGGGCTTCGTCACGCAGCCGCCTCCAGACCGGATAGGGGTCGGCGTCGATATCGAAGTCGTAGGGGTCGTAGTAGGGCGCGGGCGCAGTACTGACCATGTCGTCTCCCTCCCTCACCCGGCGGGGCGAGCAGGCGAACGCCCACCTTCTTGTGAGGTCGCCTTTCGAAAGTATCATTATTGTATGGAAAGAGGACCATTCTCAAAGGGCGACGTCTCTCCGTCTTCGGTCCGCTGGTGAGCGCCGCCAGCGCCACCCCGCCTGCACCGGCCTGGCCCTCCATCCCCGCCATGGTCGCCGGAGCGGCCACACAGTTCGCAGACCTCGTGGCCGTGCGCGACGGGTCGACGAGCCTCACGTACGCCGAACTGGCCGAGGCGGCCCGGGATTTCGGCGCCGCCCTGGTCGAGGTGGGAGTCGAGCCGGGCGACCGCGTGGCCATCTGGTGTGGCAACTGCGCCGAATGGACGGTGGCGGCACTCGGCCTGTTCGCCGCCGGCGCGGTCCTGGTACCGGTGAACACGCGCTTCAAGGGTGCCGAGGCAGCCGTCGTCCTCTCCCGCAGCGGCGCCCGCGTCCTCGTCACCGTGACCGACTTCCTCGGGACGGACTACGTCGCCATGCTCGAGGCAGCTGGCACCCCGCTGCCTGCGCTGCAGACGGTCGTCGTCGCCAAGGGGAAGGCCAGCGGTTCGGCGTTGGCGTGGCAGGACCTCCTGGCGAAAGCCACACCTGGCGGACGAGCCGAGGTCGATCGACGCAGTGCCGCGCTGGGGCAGGACGATCCCTCCGACATCCTCTTCACCTCCGGGACGACCGGCATGCCGAAGGGCGTCGTCATGACCCACGGTCGCACCCTCATAGTGGCCACGGACTGGGTGGCCATGACCGGCCTCCGCGCCGGCGACGTCTACCTGCAGGTGAATCCGTACTTTCACATGTTCGGCCTTAAGGCCGGCATCCTCGCCAGTGTCGCCTGCGGCGCCACCATGCTGCCCGAGCCCGTCTTCGACGTCGACCGGGTCCTGGCCCGGGTCGCCGCCGAGGACGTCACGGTCCTGCCCGGGCCTCCGACCCTCTACCAATCGATTCTCGACCATCCGCAGCGCGCGCAGCACGACCTTTCGTCGTTGCGCGTGGCGGTGACCGGCTCCGCCGACATACCCGTGGAACTGATCCGCCGGGTCGACGACGAGCTTCCCTTTTCGAACATCGTCACCGGCTACGGACTCACCGAGGCGGGCACCGCCTGTGCCACGTCGGCGGACGACGACGCCGAGGCCGTCGCCACCACCGTGGGCCGGCCGCGGCCGGGCTTCGAGCTCCGCCTGGTCGGCGACGACGGCGACGACGCCGAAACCGGTGCATCGGGCGAGGTCGTTCTCCGCGGCGGCAGCATCATGGCGGGCTATCTCGACGACCCCGAAGAGACGCAGAAGGTGCTGTCAGCGGACGGCTGGCTGCGCACCGGGGACCTCGGGGAGCTGGACGAGGCGGGCCGGCTTCGCATCGTCGGTCGTGTGAAGGACATGTTCATCGTCGGAGGCTTCAACGCCTACCCCGCCGAAATAGAGAATGCGCTGTTGCGGCATCAGGCCGTGCAGCAGGCGGCGGTGATCGGTATCCCCGATCAACGGCTGGGTGAGGTGGGCATGGCCTTCGTCGTCGTGTCCGGGGACACCTCGGGCGACGACATCATCGAATGGAGCCGGAACGAAATGGCCAACTACAAGGTCCCCCGGGTCGTAGAGCTGGTGGACGCGCTCCCGCTCAACGCCACCGGCAAGGTGCTGAAGGACGTGCTCCGGGACCAGGCTGCCAGCCGGTCGGGTCGTGACACCCGATGACCGACGAACAGACTGCACCTGACAGACGGGCCGCACCGACCGGCCTCTCCGCCCTCACCGGACTGCGCGTCGTCGAAATTGGTGTCTGGGTCGCCGCGCCGTCAGCCGGCGCGTTGCTCGCCGACTGGGGCGCCGACGTCATCAAGGTCGAGCCGCCCAACGGCGATCCGATGCGCAGCGCCTTCGGCTCCCTCGGTATCGGCAAGGATTTCCCCAACCCCGCCTTCGCGCAGGACAACCGGGGGAAGCGCAGCGTCGTCCTCGATCTGCGCCCGCCCGAAGCGAAGGAGCAGCTCGAGCAACTGCTCGCCACAGCCGACGTCTTTCTCACCAACCTGCGACCCGACGCGCTCGACAGCCTCGGCCTCGAACCGGGGGCCACCGTCGAGCGCCACCCCCGTCTCGTTTACTGCAGCGTCAGCGGGTACGGCCTGCGGGGCGAGGACCGCAACCGGCCGGCCTATGACATCGGGGCCTTCTGGGCCCGCTCGGGGCTCTCCGTGCAGCTGGCCAACAGCGAGGGCGTCCCACTCAACGCCCGCGGGGGCATCGGCGACCACATCAGCGGGCTGGCCGCGCTGGCCGGCCTCCTGGCCGCGGTGCTCGAACAGCGCCAGACCGGGCGTGGGCGCGTGGTCGAGGTGTCGCTGCTGCGGACCGGGACGTACGTGCTCGGGTGGGACCTCAGCCTGCAAGAGACGGTCGGCAAGGTGGCCAAGGCCGAGGCGCGGCACTCCAATCAGACGCCGTTGATGAACTCGTACCGGACCAAGGACGGCCGTTGGTTCTTCTTCACAGGTCTTGAGGCGGACCGTCACATCGATCCGGTGCTACGCGCCCTGGGCCGACCGGAGCTTCGTGACGACCCCCGCTTCGAGAACGCGCGGGCGCTGCGCCAGAACCGCACCGAGGTCATCGCCGTCCTCGATGAGATCGTCGGCGAGCGCACGCTCGACGAGTGGGCCGAGCGCCTCGACGCAGAGGGCGTCTGGTGGGCGCCGGCACAGGGGCCGGCCAACGTGCTCGAGGACCCGCAGCTCGCCGCCAACGACGGGTTTCTGGCGCTGCCCCCCGACCCCGACGGAAGGACCCGCCGGTCCATCAACGGTCCGGTCAGCTTCTCGGACCTCCCCGTCGACCAGGCTGCGCCGGCGCCGCTGCTCGGCGAGCACACCGACGAGGTGTTGACCGAGCTGGCCGAACGCAGCGCGGCGCGCCGGAGCGCCGCCGGGGAGTCTGCTCAGGCCTGACCGCGGGCCCGGGCCAGCAGGCCCCGAGCGATCACTATGCGCTGAATCTCGTTCGTGCCCTCACCGATGATCATGAGCGGCGCGTCACGGTAGTAGCGCTCGACCGGGAACTCGGTCGTGTAGCCGACGCCGCCGTGAATGCGCATGGCCTCGGTGCTGAGCTCGAGCGCGGTCTCGCTGGCGAAGAGCTTGGCCATGCCGGCCTCGACGTCGCAGCGCAGGCCCTGCGCCCGACGCTCCGCCGCGTTGCGCGTCAGGAGGCGGGCCGCCTCCAGTTTCGTCGCCATGTCGGCCAGCTTCAGCTGAATGGCCTGGTGTTCGCCGATGACCTTGCCCATCGTCTCGCGCTCGAGGCTGTAGGCCAGGGCGGCGTCGAAGGCGGCCCGGGCCACGCCGACCGCCCGCGCTGCAATGTTGATGCGGCCCACCTCGAGCACGCCCAGTATCTGTGGCAGGCCGCGCCCGAGCTCGCCGACGACGTTGGCGGCGGGAATGCGATGGTCGGTGTACGCCATTTCGACCGTCTCGACGCCGCGGTAGCCCAGCTTGCCTATGTGCTTGCTCACGGCAATGCCTTCGAAGCGCGGGCCGGGCTCCTTCTCGACAATGAAGGCGGTGATGCCCTCCTCGGCCCGGGCGGCCAGCAGGACGATGGAGGCCCGCTCGCCGTTGGTGACCCAGGCTTTGGCGCCGTTGAGGATGTACTCGTCCCCGTCGCGCAGGGCCCGGCACGAAATGTTGCGCGTGTCGCTCCCGGCATCGGGCTCGGAGAGCGAGAGCGCGCCGCGCCGCTCTCCCGAGGCCATGCTGGCGAGCCAGCGCCGCTTCTGCTCCTCTGTGCCGTGCGTGATGATCATGGTGGCGGCCATGGTGTGGGTGTTCACAATGCCGGTCAGGCTCATCCAGCCGTAGGCCAGCTCCTCAATGATCCCGATGTAGGTCAGCAGGTCCAGGCCGAGCCCGCCGTACTCCTCGGGGATGGTGACGCCGAAGAGTCCGAGGGCCCGCATCTGCTCGACGATGGCCTCGGGGAAGGTGTCCGACCGCTCGAGATCGGAGGCCACCGGAATGACCTCGCGCGCCACGAAGCGCCGTACCGTCTCAATGATCTCGGACCGGACGTCCTCGTCGGTCGCCCCGGTGTTCGGGCTGCTCATGGCGCTGATAACCATACACTTCGTTGGTGTTGACGCTGAATCTCAATTCGGAGAAGAATGTTTCCCCATGGCAACGAGCCTCATGCATCGCGGGCTCGAATCGGCCGCCGAGAAGCTTCCCGATCACGTCGCTCTCCTGGCCGGCGATGAGCGCTGGACCTACGGCGAGCTGGACCGGGCCGCCAACGCGCTGGCTCAGCACCTGGCAGCACGTGGGGTAGGCCGGGGCGACCGCGTGGCGGTCATGACCTCGAACCGGCCCGAGTTCGTGGTGGCGGTCCACGCCGTCAGCAAGCTCGGCGCCGCGCCCGTCATGCTCAACTCGTCGTGGAAGGCGCTTGAAGTCGATACGGCTGTGGGTCTGACCGCACCCCGCTACGGCGTGGCCGACGGTGCCGGCGTCGCCCTCCTGACGCAGCAGCTGGGTGCGGACGCCGTGCTGGACCTCGACAATGCCGTCGCCGGGGCGGTAATCGACCGCACGAGTGACGCTCCGGCACCCGCAATCGCCGTCAAGGACACCGACGACGCCGTGTTCGTCTTCAGCTCCGGGACCACGGACCGGCCGAAAGCGGTCCGGCACATCCACCGGTCGATCGACCTGGGCACGCAACACTGGGTCGCCGCGCTGGGTCTCGGTCCCGAGGACCGTTTCCAGGTTGCGACCCCGCCGTCCCACATTTTGGGGTTGTTGAACCTGCTGGCCGCCGCTGCAGCCGGCGCCACCGTCCGCCTGCACCGACGCTTCGACCTCGACGAGGAGCTGCGCTGCATTCAGGACGAGCGCATGACACTCGAAATGGCCGTCGCCCCGATCGCGCTCGCCATGGCCAATCATCCGAACCTCGAGGACTACGACCTCTCGTCGCTGCGCTACATCATGTGGGGCGCCACCCCGATTACGCCGAGCGTGGCGGAGCTGGTGTCGGCCCGCACGGGGGTGCGCTGGCTTCCCGCCTACGGGACGAGCGAAGTGCCGGTGATCACGGCGAACCCGGTACATGATCCGGAAAGGTGGCGTCTCGATTCCGCCGGACTCCCCGTCGACGGGGTCACCCTGCGCGTCGTCGACCTCCAGACCGGGGACGTCCTGCCGTCCGGCGAGACCGGCGAAGTGCAGGTCCTGAGCGACTCGGCCATGGCGGGCTACCTGCCCGACGAGGCCACGGCGTTTGCCTTCGCCGACGGCTGGTATCGGACCGGTGATGTCGGCTGGTTAGAGCCGGAGGGCTGGGTCCACCTCACCGACCGCAGCAAGGAGATGATCAAGGTGAGCGGGTTCCAGGTCGCCCCCGCCGAAATTGAGGCTGTGTTGCATGGCCATCCCGACGTCGTGGACTGCGCTGTGTTCGGGGTGCCGGACGAGCGAGCGGGGGAAGTGCCGGTGGCCGCTGTCCAGTTGCAGGCCGGCTCGGACGTCACTGCGGAGGATCTCCAACGGCTCGTCGCCGACGCGCTGGCCACCTACAAGCGTCTGCACCACGTCGTCCTCGTCGCGGTCGTCCCGCGCACGCCGTCGGGCAAGGTGCTGCGTCGGACCCTGCGCGATGAGTGGGCTCCGACGTTGGCCGCCGCACGGACGGACTGATGGACGTCCGTCTCTCACCCGAGCAGGTGGCGTTGCGCGATGCGGCGGCACAGGTGGTCGACCGCCTCGGCGTCCAGACCGTCGCCGCCCTCGACGACCTGGAGCGGGCCATGAAGCTCAACGCAGCGGTCGAAGCCTCAGGCTGGCGCGAGTTGCGGACGGCGACGGAAGACGGGATGGCGCCCTGGGCCTCGGCGGTCGAGGTCGCCATCGTGGCCGAGGAACTCGGTCGCGGCCTGGCCGACGCCCCGTTCCTCGGTGCCACCCTGGCCGCCGAGCTGCGCCGGCTGGCTGGCGCGCCGCCCGCGGCCGAGCCGGAGACGATCGCCTTGCGGAAGGACCTCGGGCAGCGGGCGTCGATCGCCGATGGCCGGGTGCTTGGGGGCGCCCTGGCGCCGGACGCGCTCTTGGCCACCTCCGCCCTGCTGCCCATCTGCACGGGCGATGGCTGCCTCATCGCCACCGTCGGGCTCGAGCCGGCTGAGAGCGGCGTTGACCTGACGCGGCCCCTGGCGCGGGTGCGGGCCTCGACAAAAGTGCACCTGGTCGAGGGGCAGACACGACCGCTCGACCTCGACGACCTCTCGGCTTGGTACAGCTTGGCCCTGGCGGCCACCAGTGCCGACCTCGTCGGCGTCATGCGCGGGGCGCTCGCGTTGACCACCGAGTACGCCCGGGAGCGCCGGCAGTACGGGGCGCCGATCGGATCGTTCCAGGCGGTGCAGCACCTGCTGGCCGACGCCTTCGTGGCCATGGAGGGCTCGAGCAGCATCGCCCTGCACGCCGCGTGGGCCGTCGACGCGCTGCCGGCCCCCGACGCCCTCGCCGCGGCATCCGCTGCCAAGGCTTACTGCGCCCGCGCCGCCCGCTCGGTGTGCGAGACGGCAATTCAGGTGCACGGAGGCATCGGCAACACCTGGGAATGTCTGGCCCACGTCTTCCTGCGCCGTGCCCTCCTCTCGACCGACGTGCTCGGCGGGGTGGGCCCCAACCTCGCCCGGGTACTCGCCGCTCGTGGCATCGGAGCCGACGATGGACTTCGCTGATTCCCCCGAGGAACTCGAGTTCCGCCTCCGGCTGCGCGGCTGGCTGCGCGAGAACAACCCCGGACTCCCCGCCTCCTCGACAGCGGACGAGTATTGGGCCGGCCAGGCCGCCTGGCACCAGGCGCTCTACGACGCCGGGTTCTTCGGCTTGTCCTGGCCGACCGAGGTGGGTGGGCACGGCCTGCCCAGCGTGTACGAGGTCATCCTCGACGAGGAGCTGATCGCAGCCGGCACGCCACCGCGCCCGAGCGTGGGCTACCTGGTGCAGGGGCTCCTGCGGCACGGGAACGATGACGTGCAGCGGTGCTTCCTGCCAGGACTGGTGAGTGGCCGCGAGCGGTGGTGCCAGGGTTTCAGCGAGCCCGACGCCGGATCCGATCTGGCGTCGCTGCGTACCCGCGCCGTGCGGGACGGTTCGGACTACGTGATCACGGGCCACAAGGTGTGGACGAGCTACTCGGACGCGGCCGACTGGTGCCTGGTGTTGGCCCGCACCGATACTGACGTCCCGAAGCACCGCGGCATCTCCGCTTTCATCGTTCCGATGGGCCAGCCCGCCATTGAGCAGCGACCACTCAAGATGATCAACGGGGTCACCCGCGAGTTCGGCGAGGTCCTGTTCGACGGCGCCCGGGTCGACGCCGCCAACATGGTCGGTGCACCGGGTGAGGGCTGGCGACTGGCCATGACCGTCGTGAGCCACGAGCGCGAGCCCGGCGAGCTCGGCTACGTGGCGCGCTACGGCAAGCTCGTCAACCAGCTGGCGCAGGTGGTGCAACAAGACCCGGCGACATTCGGCCCCGAGGCTCAGCGCGACCTGGCCTGGGCCCTGGTGGAGACCGAGATGCTGCGCTGCCACGTCAGCCGCCGACTCTCGGACCGCCTCGAAGGCGTGTCGCACGGCCCCGAAGGCTCGGTAGACAAGCTCCTCATGACGGCGACGGAGCAAGCGGTCGGCCACGCCGCGCTCACCGTGGGCGGCGCGGTGCACGCCGACGGCGATGACACCTGGCTGAAGGTGTACCTCTACAGTCGCGCCCAGAGCGTCATGGGGGGCACGTCACAGATACAACGCAATCTCATTGCCGGCCGAATATTGGAGCTGCCCACCTCATGAGCACATACGACCTTCCCGACGAGCTGCAGGTCTGCGCCGACGGCCCCGTCCGCGTCATCACGCTCAACCGGCCCGAGCAGCTCAACGCCACCAACCACGAGCTGCACCGCGGCCTCGCTGCGCTGTTCCCCCAACTCGACGCCGACGTCGGGGCGCGGGCGGCCGTCATCACGGGCGCCGGGCGGGCCTTCTCGGCCGGCGGTGACTTCAACTACATCGACGAGTTGTCGAAGGACGCCGCGTTGCGCTCGGTCACCCTCGCCCATGGCCGCCAGATCGTGACCGGCATGGTGGGCTGCCGGGTGCCGATCGTCGCCGCCGTGAACGGTCCGGCGGTCGGGCTCGGCTGCAGCCTGGTCGCGCTGTCCGACATCGTCTTCATGGCCGAGAGCGCACACCTGGCCGATCCCCACGTGCTCCTGGGTCTGGTCGCCGCCGACGGTGGGCCCGTCGTCTGGCCCATGCTGACCAGCCTGCAGCTGGCCAAGGAGTACGCGCTGACCGGTGACCGCATTCCGGCGCGGCGCGGCGCCGAGATCGGCCTGGTGAACCACGTCTGCCCGGATGACGAGGTGCTCGACCAGGCGATGGCGTGCGCGCACAAAATCGCCCGGCTGCCCAAGGGCGCGGTGGAGGACACCAAGCGCATCATCAACATTCAGATGGAGCGAGCGGTGCTCGCCGCGCTCGACTTCGCCCTGACGGCCGAGGACCGGTCGTTCACGACGCCGGAGCTGCGCGCCAACATCGACAGGATGCTCGACAAGCCGAGCTGACCCATGACGGCGGAGGGGTGGCGCGTCAGGAAGTGGAGGACGCGGCGCGGTGGTGCGCCGCCTGCGTGACGAGCCAGTCGCCCAGCGCCTCGCCTGCCGTGAGGACGTGGGCCTCGGCCAGGGCGCGCGCCGCCGAGGCGTCACCGCGCGACATCGCCTCGAGCAGCGCGGCGTGCTCGCGCGTGCTGCGCTCCTCCTGTTCGGGGAAGAGCTCGAAGAAGTTGCCGGGCACGACGCGGACTGCCTGGCGTAGGTAGGTGAACAGCCGGGGTGAGCGAGCGGTCAGGTTGAGGGCTCGGTGGAAGCGGCGGTTGGCCACCACGACGTCGTCGGACCCCTCAATGGCGCCGGCCAGCTCGACCAGTTCCGCCAGCTCGCCCCGCGTGATGCGG
>DATCEZ010000109.1:0-2300 GCA_036509775.1 Acidimicrobiales bacterium | reverse complement strand
GATCCCGAGCACTGCAGCTTCGTGCTGCCCGCCGTGACCCGTGACGGTCCGGTCACCGTGGCCGTGTCCACCGGGGGTTCGAGCCCGGCCCTGGCGTCGTGGCTCAGGCGGCGGATCGCCGAGACAATCGGGCCCGGGCTCGGGCCGTTGGCCACGCTGCTCGACGACGCCCGGGGGCAGATCCATGCCCGGGGCGCGAGCACGGAGACGGTCGACTGGGAGAGCCTCCTCGACGGCGCTCTGCCCGAGCTGGTGCGGCAGGGGAAGTGGGACGAGGCGCGGCGGTTGCTCGACGCCGCCGTCGAAAGCGCAAGGCCGGCGGCGGGCACTTCGGACTGAAGGGGCCGACTTCTCCGCCGTCCCCAGGCACGCTTCGCTCCCCCGGCGGGAGGCCACGGAATTCCACTCGACGTGAAACGGTCTTCTTACGCCATACTTCGGGCGTGGAACGCGGGGGGCGGGGGGCGATGGCACGCGCCAAGGAGAGCGCCAAGGAGAGCGCCGAGGAGGCCAAGGACAGGCGCGGCGATGTGACGCTGCTGGCCGACCCCGACGACAACGAGGTGATCGAAGCCATCATCCACGCCAGCCGGGCCATGGTGGGGATCGCCATCCGCTCGTTGACCGGCAGCGAGGAGGACGTGACGCTGCCCCAGTACCGGACACTGGTGGTGCTGAGCGACGGCGGAGCCCGACGGCTGGCCGATCTGGCCGGCGCGCTGAACGTGAGCCCCTCGACGGCGACGCGGATGTGCGACCGGCTGGTGCGCAAAGGGCTGATCACCCGGACGCGCGACGACCTGGACCGGCGCGAGGTGAACCTGGAGGTCACCGCCGCGGGCCGGACGACGGTGATGGACGTGATCAACCGGCGGCGGTCCGATGTGTGTGCGCTGTTGACCTCTATACCGGTCGGGTCCCGGCGGGAGCTGGTCGACTCGCTCCGGCTGTTGTCGGAGGCCACGGCCGACGCCCCCGAGTTGCACTGGATGCCGGGCTGGCACGAGTAGGGGCCGCCCCCTACGCCTCCCAGACGCTCTTCGCCTCGCAGAACTCGCGGATGCCGAGGGTGGCCAGTTCCCTGCCGTAACCGGAACGCTTGGTGCCGCCGAAGGGCAGTTCGGGGGTGGATGCCACCATGGCGTTGACGAAGACCATGCCCACGTCCAGACCCTCGACGAAGAGGCGGCGCTCGGCGGCGTCGTGGGTCCAGACGCTGGCGCCGAGGCCGAAGCCCGTGTCGTTGGCCAGCCGGAGAGCTTCGGCGGCGTCGTCCACCCGGTAGAGAAGGGCCACCGGACCGAAGACCTCTTCGCTGTCCACCCGCATGGCCGCGGTGATGCCGGTGACGACGGTGGGCGGGTAGAAGTAGCCGGGGCCGTCCATGGGGGCGCCGCCGCAGAGGATGTGGGCCCCTCTGTCCCGGGCATCGTCGACCAGGGCGGCCACCTCGTCACGGCCCGGCGCGAGGGCCAGGGGGCCGATCTCGGTGGCCGGTTCCATGGGATCGCCCACGCTGAGACTGGCCATGGCGGTGACGAAGGCCTCCTCGAAGGCCTCGTAGCAGTCGCCGTGGACGATGAAGCGCTTGGCGGCGATGCAGCTCTGGCCGTTGTTCTGGACGCGCGCCGTGACGGCGACGCGCACGGCGTCATCGAGGTCGGCTGACGGTAAGACGACGAAGGGGTCACTGCCGCCCAGCTCCAGAACGGACTTCTTGATGGCCCGGCCGGCCGTCTCGGCCACCGAGCGGCCCGCCTCTTCGGAGCCCGTGAGGGTGACGGCACGGACCCTCGGATCCTCGATGACCGAAGCCACCCGGCGGGCCTCGATGAGCAGCGTCTGAAAGACCCCGGGAGGAAAGCCGGCGCGGAGAAAGAGCTCCTCGATGAAAAGAGCGGTCTGGGGAACATTCGAGGCGTGCTTCAAAAGGCCGATGTTGCCGGCCATGAGCGCCGGGGCGGCGAAGCGCATGACCTGCCAGAGAGGGAAGTTCCAGGGCATGACGGCCAGGACGGGTCCCATGGGTCGGTAGATGACCCTGCTGTCGGTGGCGTCGGACTCGACTTTCTCGTCGGCCAGGAACCCCTCGGCGTGCTCGGCGAAGAAGCGCAGGCCCTTGGCGCACTTGGCCGCCTCGCCCTTGGCCGAGGCGAAGGTCTTGCCCATCTCCGTCGTCATGACCTGGGCGATGGCGGGGATCTCGCCCTCGAGCAGCTCGGCCGCTGTCACCATCCAGCGGGCGCGTTCGGCGAAGGTGGTCGTCCGGTAAGAGACGGCCGCTTCGGAGGCCCGGGCCA
>DATCEZ010000108.1:0-3262 GCA_036509775.1 Acidimicrobiales bacterium | reverse complement strand
TCACCGCGGCCAGCCACCCGAGCGTGGCCGTGGTGTCGTACCAGATGGTGCCCATGGCGTCGGCCAGACGACGCGGGATCGCCGTGTGGTCGCACACCCCCAAATAGAAGAAGCCCGCCTCGTCGGCCACCCGCGCAATGCGGGCGAGCTCGGCGGGGCCGGCGTCCTTCTCCCAATCAGCCACGAACATTGTTGACTGCGACTGAATAGGGAGCTGCATGCCGTAGACGACCTCCCCCTCAGGGACGGCTCGGACGACGTCGGCGGGAGGAAGGATGGTGTCGGTCATGGGCGGGGCTCCGATGATCAGGCGGCAGGGGGTCGGACCAGGCTGCCGAGCAGGGTGGACAGGACGGCGGAGGTCCCGAAGGTGGTGGCCAGCACCCGCGACCGCTTGAGGTGCAGGTGCAGCGGCACCTCCCACGTGTAGCCCATGCCGCCGTGCACCTGAATGGCGACCCGGGCGTTCGTGATCGCCGCCTCGTCGGCCAGCAGTTTGGCGCCTGCCGCGGCGCGTTGCTGCCATGCGAACGGCGTCGTCCCCGCCGCCGCGGCCTCGGCCGCCAGCACGTCGGGCGCGTCGGCCAGGCAGGCCGCCGCGTGGACCGCGGCCCGCGCCACCTCGGCGCGCACGAGCATGTCGGCGCACATGTGCTTAATGGCCTGGAAGCTGCCGATCGGCTTGCCGAACTGCTCGCGCTCCTTGGCGTAGGCGACCGCGAGGTCCAGGGTCTCGGCGGCGTGACCCACCTGCAGTGCTGCGGTGAGGATGGCGCCGTCCCGGAAGAGCTCCTGGTCTGGGTCGTCCAGATTCGCTGGCGCCGGCAGCTGGGTCAGCTGCCACAGCGGAGTCAGCGGGTCGAGCGGCGTGGCGACGCGTTGCGCGCCAGGGGCATCGCGGATGTCCGTCAGCAGGCTCTGGCCCCCGCCGATGCCATTGGCGGGGAGGGAGAACGCGGCCTCGAGCGAGGAGAGGTGCTCCACCAGCCACGGAGGCCCACCGCCCGAGCTCGCAATGACGCCCACCATGGCCCGGCCCTCCGCTGCGCCGGGCAGCAGGTCCCTGGCTGCGGCAAGGAACGTTCCGACCAGCGGCCCGGGGACGAGCGCCCGTCCCAATTCCTCGAAGACGACAACAGCATCGGACAGGGCCAGGCCGGTACCGGCCGGCTCGGGCAGCGTCAACGAGAAGACGCCCGTGTCGCCCAGGGCGGCCCAGTCGTCGGCGCTGATCACGTGCTCCTCGCCTTCGCGGGCGCGGATGCGCTCGAGTGGCAGCCGTCCGGCCAGCATGGTGCGGATCCCCTCGGCCAGCTCGTGCTGGGCCTCGCTCACCCTGAAGTCCATCAGCGCGTCCTGGGCAGGCCGAGGATGCGCTCGGCGACGATGTTCCGCTGGACCTGGGAGGTGCCGGCGGCGATGGTCAGGTTGATCGACTTGTACCAGTTGTGCACCTGCTCGGCGTTGCCGATCGGCCCGTTGCGCCCCGTCAGGGGATCGGAAGTGAGCGCGGCCGTGTCGAGCATCTCCATGGCCAGGTCGCCGAGCGCCTGTGCGTGCTCGGAGAACGAGAGTTTGAAGACCGAGCCACCGATGCCGGGCACGCCGGTCTGCGCCGCCTCCGACACGTTGCGCTTCGTGAGGGCCCACAGCGCGTCGAACGCGGCAACGAGGCGGCCGATGCGCTTCTGCAAACCGGAGTCGTTGCGAAAGAGATCGAGCCGCGTCCCGATGTCGTGCAGCGCCCCCAGCAGCCGCATGCACTCGAGGAGCTCGCCCACGAAGGCCGTGCCCCGTTCGAAGGAAAGCGTGACCATCGTCACGCGCCAGCCGTCGTTCTCCTCGCCGACGCGGTTGGCCACCGGGATGCGCACGTCGTTCAGGAAGAGCTGGGCGAACTCGGTGGTCCCCTCAATGGTCCGCAGTGGCTGAATCTCAATGCCGGGCGAGTCCATGGGCATGATCAGCCACGAAATGCCCTTGTTGCGCTCCTCGCCCGTGCGCACGAGCAGCTCGCAGAAGTCCGCCACCTCGGCGTGGGACGTCCAGATCTTCGAGCCGGTGACCACGTAGTCGTCGCCATCCCTGACGGCTTTGGTCCGCAACGAGGCCAGATCGCTGCCGGCGTCGGGCTCGCTGAAGCCCTGGCACCACACCTCTTGGCCGCGCAGGATGGCCGGTAGGTAGCGCTCCTTCTGCGCCGCGCTCCCCTCAGCAATGATGGTGGGCCCGGCGTGCAGGAGGCCGACAAAGTTCACGCCGACGTAGGGCGCGCCGGCCCGCTCGCACTCTTCTTTGAAGATCAGCTGCTCCACCGGCGACGAGCCGCGCCCGCCGCCGGTGGCCGGCCAGTCCACGCCGGCGTAGCCGGCCTCGAACAGGCGCTGCTGCCACTGCAGGTCGTAGGCCCGGCGCGCCGGCCAGTCATCGTGCGGGGGCGGTGGACCGACGCCGGGCAGCGTGGCGGCCAACCACGTGCGCAGCTCGTCACGGAAGGCCTGCTCCGGCGCGGTGTAGCGGAGGTCCATGCGTCAGAAGGGGCGCAGCGGCAGCGGTATCAGGCGGGAAGGTCGAGGCCGAACAGCTTGATCGCGTTGCCGCGCACGATCTTGCGGCGCTGTTCGTCGGTGAGGTCCGCCATCTGCTCCTCGGCTATTTCGCGGGTGCGGGGCCACGTCGAGTCCGAGTGCGGGTAGTCCGACTCGTACGTGATGTTGTCCTCACCGATTTCGTCCACCGACTTCAGGCCGTGGGCGTCGTCGAAGAAGCAGCCCCAGACGTGGTCCTTGAAGTAGCTCGAGGGCTTCTCCGGCACGATGTCGGCGACCCCGCCCCACCCCCGGTTGTCCTCCCAGACTCGGTCGGCTCTCTCCAAAATGTAGGGAATCCAGCCGATCTGCCCCTCCGAGTACGCCACCTTGAGGTCGGGGATGCGCACGAAGACGCCGCTGAAGAGGAAGTCGACGAGTGAGAAGGTGGCGTTGGTGTGCGTGAGGGTCGAGCCGACGGCGGGCGGCGCGTCGGCGGACGTCGACGGCATCTTCGAGGACGACCCGATGTGCATGTTCACGATCGTCTGCGTCTCGGCGCAGGCGCGGAAGAAGGGGTCCCAGTAATGGTCGGGGTCGTGCACGCTCGGCAGGCCGAGGAAGGGCGGGATCTCGCTGAAGCACACGGCGCGCACGCCACGGTCCGCGTTGCGACGCACTTCGGTCGCCGCCATCTCGGCATCCCACAACGGGATGAGGCACAACGGGATGAG
>DATCEZ010000107.1:0-5127 GCA_036509775.1 Acidimicrobiales bacterium | reverse complement strand
GGTGGCGGCGCGTTCGAGGTGTTGTTCAACGGGGTCGACATGGACCGCTTCGAGTCGGCGCCGCCACTCCGTGACCCCGAGGGCCGTCCGACGGTCCTGTTCCTCGGGCGCCACGAGCCGCGCAAGGGCCTGCCGGTCCTCCTCGAGGCGTTCGACCGGCTGCAGCGGCCGGCCGTCCTGTGGGTGTCCGGCGAGGGATCGGGGACCGAGGTGCAGCGCCGGCGTCAGCTGGCGTCGGACCGGGTGCAGTGGCTGGGGGTCCTGAGCGACGAGGAGGTGGCATCCCGCCTGGCCGGGTCCACCGTGCTGTGCGCCCCGTCGCTGCAGGGCGAGTCCTTCGGCATGGTGCTCCTCGAGGGGATGGCAGCAGGGTGCGCCGTGGTGGCCTCCGACATCGAGGGCTACCGGACCGCTGCGGGTGGCCACGCCACGTTGGTGCCGCCGGGCGACGTGGGCGCCCTGTCCCGCGTCCTCGACGACGTGCTGGCCCGGGCCGAGGCCGAGACCGCCGCCGGCACCTCGACCGAGGCCCGCAAGGAGGCGACCGAGTACGCCCGGGAATGGTCGATGGACACCCTGGCCGACCGCTACGTCGAGATGTACGGGCGGGCCATGGAGGGACACCGGGCGGGGCGCTGATCAGGCCTGATCGGGACCCGGGCCGAAGCGGGTGAGCGCCAGGTCGTAGGCTGCGTGGCCTCATGGCCGATCAACAAGAGGGAGCCGGGGGCACCGCCGGCGGCGGGAGCCAGTCCGGTGGTGGCAGCGGTGGCGGTGGCGGTGCCAATCGCAACCGCAACAGGAACCGCAGTCGCAATCGCAGCCGCTCGGGTTCGGGCGGCGGCGGGAACAGCGGCGGGGGCACCAACGCTTCGAGCGGCAGCGGCAGCGGTAGCAGCGGCGGGGGTGGCGGTGGTGGCGGCAGCCGTTCCGGCGGCGGCAACAACCAGGGCTCCCGCAACGGGCAGCGCAAGGGCCAAGGCCAAGGTGGCGGTGGCGGCCATCAGCGCACATCCCAGGGGCAGGGCAGGGGAGGCGGAGGCAACCGCTCGCAGTCCCGTTCGGGTTCGAGGCCGCGCAGCGGTGGGCCGTCACGCGCAGCCGTCGCACTCGCCCCACCCCCACCGCTCGAGCCGGTCGATATCCCGCCGACGCTCGGCGCCCCCCAGGTCTTCCCCGCCGAGGTGGCGGCCAACCGCCGCCGCGTCATCTCACTGTGCGCAGTGTCGGCCGTCCTCCCTGCGCTGTTGCTGGGCGCGCTCTTGGCGGTGACGCTCTCCGTCATCGTCGGCATCGTGGCCCTGGTCGTGGCCGGCGCCGCGGTGATGTACGTGTTGTGGCGGGTCGCCCCGTCGGTTGCGCTCAGCCGGATCGGCGCCATGCCCATCGAAGAGCAGGATGAGACCCGCCTCTGGAACGTCACCGAGGGCCTATGTGCCACCTTCGGCCTCGGCATGCCGTCGCTCTACCTGTTGGACGACGAGGTGCCCAACGCCTGCGCGCTCGGCCGCGATGCCCGGCGCTCCGTCGTGGTGGTGACGACCGGGCTGCTGCGCCGGCTCGACCCCATTGAGCTCGAGGGCGTGATCGCACACGAGCTGGCGCACGTGAAGCGGGGCGACAACGGCGTCTCGTGCATCGGCATCACGCTGGCCCGGATCTTCGGCGGCTCGTCCACCTTGCGCCGCTGTGTCGGGGAGAGCCGGGAGTACCGGGCCGACGTCGTGGGCGCCTCGGCCGTGCGGTTCCCCCGCGGCCTGCTCGGAGCGCTGCGAATCATGATGGCGGCGTCCGCTCCGGCCCAAGGCTCGTTCTTCGCCTCCCCGGGCCGGTTCGGGCCCACCCGCTGGGTGTGGATCGACCCCTCGGTGGGGCACCGTGACGACGCCGTGGCGCCCGGGGACCTCGATGCCACTTCGGTGAGGGCCGCCGCGCTGAGCGAGTGGTGAGAAGGGGCGGCCAGCCCTCGTAGACTGGGGCTATGACAACCGGGACCTTCACCGTGAAGCGGGGGTTGGCCGACATGCTGCGGGGCGGCGTCATCATGGACGTCGTGAACGCCGAGCAGGCCAAAATCGCCGAGGACGCCGGTGCCGTCTCCGTCATGGCGCTCGAGCGGGTGCCGTCCGACATCCGCCGGGACGGTGGGGTGGCGCGCATGAGCGACCCGGTGCTCATTGAGGGGATCATGGAGGCCGTCACGGTCCCGGTGATGGCCAAGGCCCGCATCGGGCACTTCGCCGAGGCCCAGGTGCTGCAGTCGCTCGGCGTCGACTTCATCGACGAGTCCGAGGTGCTGACGCCGGCCGACGAGGCGTACCACATCGACAAGTGGCCCTTTACGGTCCCCTTCGTGTGCGGCGCCACCAATCTGGGCGAGGCGCTGCGACGCATTTCCGAGGGTGCGGCCATGATCCGCTCCAAGGGCGAAGCGGGCACCGGCAACATCGTGGAGGCCGTGAGGCACCTGCGCTCCATCCTGGGCACCATCCGGACGCTCACCCAGGCCGACCCCGCGGAGCTCTACGGCTGGGCCAAGGAGTTGGGCGCGCCGATCACGCTCGTCCAGGAGATCGCCCTCAGCGGGAAGCTGCCGGTGCCGCTCTTCTGCGCCGGTGGGATCGCGACGCCATCGGACGCCGCGCTCGTCATGCAGCTGGGCGCCGAGGCCGTCTTCGTCGGTTCGGGCATCTTCAAGTCCTCGGACCCCGCCCGGATGGCCTCGGCGATCGTCGAGGCCACCGCCCACTTCACCGACCCCGAGCACGTGGCCAAGGTGTCACGGGGCCTCGGTGAGGCGATGCGCGGCCTGGAGGCGTCGCAGTACGGCGAGCACCTCGCCGACCGGGGGTGGTAGCGCCGCTCGTCGGCGTCCTCGACCTGCAGGGGGATGTGCGAGAGCACGTCGCTGCGCTGGCCGAGGTGGGGTGCGAGACCAGGCTGATCAAACGGCCGGGCGACCTCGACGGGCTGGCCGGCCTGGTGCTGCCGGGCGGCGAGTCGACGACCTTGTCGATGTTGCTCGAGTCATCCGGGCTGTTCGACGCGATAGCCGGACGCATGGGTGCGGCTGAGCGGCCGCTTCCGGTCCTGGGGACCTGCGCCGGACTCGTCCTGGTGGCGCGCGAGGTTCTCGACGGGCGCCCCGATCAGCGGACCTTCAGCGTCCTCGACGCCGTCGTCCGGCGCAACGGTTACGGGCGCCAGGAGCAGTCGTTCGAAGCCGACCTCGTGTTCGGATCCGGCGAGGGGCCGCCGCTGCCGACGGTCTTCATCCGCGCCCCACAGGTGGTCTCGGTCGGGGATGCGGTCGACGTCCTGGCCACCCTCGACGGCGCCGCCGTCCTGGTACGCCAGGGGCCGGTGCTGGCATCGGCCTTCCACCCCGAGCTGACGGCGGACCGTCGGGTCCACCGACTCTTCGCGGAGATGTGCGCGTCCGACACGCCCGGGGGACTGTTCGGCTAGATGCGGTGCGGGCGGATGCGCCCCTCGAACTGGCGCGCCGGCGTCACCAGCGCCCCGGCGTCATCGTCCGAGGTGCGTCACCAATTCGCCGATGTGGTTGCTCACCACGGCATCGACGCCGGCACCGAGGACGCCTGCCATGTCCTCATCGGTGTCCACCGTCCAGGTCGACACCCGCAGGCCCCCCCGGTGCACCGCGTCCACCCCGTCGGCCGTGATGAGCCCGAACCACGGGTTCCAATACTCGGCCCCCAGCTCGCGCAGGAGGGCCAACGGTGGTTCCGGTCCGTCCAGCCAGGTCAGCCCGATCCGTGCCTCGGCTGATGCGGCCCGCAGTTGCCGCAGGGCCTCCACGTTGCCCGTCACGAACAGGCAGCGCTCGAGAGCGCCGGCCGCCTGCACCGCCCGCAGGCCGCCGGCCACCACCTCGCGCCGGGTGAAGTCGACCATCAGTGGGAGCAGCACCGCCTGGAGCACCTCGCCCAGGGTCGGGATGTGCATCGCACCGTCCCCGAGCGCCGCCACGTCGGCCAGATCCACGTCGCCCACCGAGGCCTCGAGGCCCCAGAGGCGCTCGAGCGTCTGGTCGTGCAGGACCACAATGGCGCCGTCGCGGGTGCGACGCAGGTCGATCTCCACCATGTCCGCACCGAGGGCGACCGCGGCGGCGAAGGCGGGCAATGTGTTCTCCCTGTGGCCGACGGGCTCGCCCCGATGGGCGATGGCGACGACGGACACGGGGCGCCGGGCTAGGCGTTGCCGGCGTAGACGGCCCCCGCCACGTTGGCGATGATCTGGTTCAGGGCGGGCTCAATGAGGTTGTCCACGCCCGCCGCGGTGATGTGCACCCCGTCCGGGCCGCGAGCCAGGATGCCGTTCACCACCGAGGAGTACGCACCACCGGGGTCGAGAACCGTGTAGAGGTCGTCGATCGAGACGTAGGAGAACTCGGCCGCGACCGATCGCACAATCTGGTTGTAGTCGTTCACCAGCGCGGTCGGCGTCCCGTCGGCGAAGAAGGGGGACGTGGAGAGGATCACCTGGCCGCCGTCGGAATGGGCGATCTCCACCGCCTGGGCCAGGTTGTCCTGAATGAAGGCGGCATAGTCCGGGTTGGCCAGCGTCGTGTAGGCGCCGTTGAACATGCGGTCCTGGGTCTCCCAGTAGCCAGTCTGAATCACGGTCACGTCGGGATGGAAACGCGAGACGACCCATTGCAGCTGGGACGCCCACAGTTCGCACGCCCCCGGGCTGATGTACGTCGATTTCGGGTTGCTCCAGGGAATAGTCGGCGCCCCGTCGGTGTAGCCGCAGCCGGCCGCCGCGCCGTCGTCGACGTCATAGGGCGGGTTGGTGGCCTCTATGTAACTGCCCTCGTAGAGGGAGAGTGAGTCCCCCGAGAAGGCCACCCGCTGCAGGTCCTGATGGGTGGCCTGGGGGCCGGGCGCCTCGTTGATGATCGAGACCACCCCGGGAATCGCGTTCGACAACGGCTGGGGGAAGAACGGGGGATGGAGTGGCGACTGCGCGCTTCCCGAGAACTGCGCGTCGCCGTAGGTGAAGACGCCGGCGTCCTGCGCCACCAGCCAGTACCCGTTGCCATCTTGCGTCGGCGTCATGCCCACAATGGGCTCGCTCAGGCGGATGCCGCCGGTTGAA
>DATCEZ010000106.1:0-4152 GCA_036509775.1 Acidimicrobiales bacterium | reverse complement strand
GAGCCATTCGGTGAGCCCGGCGCAGCGGGAGATGTCGGCCTGCAGGCAGTCGACTGCGCCCGCCGCGCACATGGCGTCGAAGTAGAACAAGTCGTAGCCGTATTCACCGGCGGCAACGTCAATGGAGGTCTGGGCTCGGATCTCGGCCATTGCGGCCAGATGGTCCGAGGAAACGGGCTCTTCGAACCAGGTGACACCCACAGCTTCATAGGCGTGGGCCATGCGGACCGCCTGTTTGGGGGTATAGCCGCCGTTGGCGTCGACGAACAGCTCGGCGTCATCGCCGATCGTGGCCCGCGCCACCTGGGCCCGTTCGATGTCCCGGTCGAGCCGACTGCCCCAGGCCTCGCCCACCTTCATCTTCACCCGCGGTATGCCCTGGCCATGGACCCAACCTCCGAGTTGATTGGCCAGTTGATCATCAGTGAATGAAGTGAATCCTCCGCTTCCGTACACGGCGACTTCGTCGCGCACTTGACCGAGCACCTTGACGAGCGGCAGATCCATGAGCTTCGATTTCAGATCCCACAGCGCGATGTCGATCGCGGCGATGGCCATCGAGGCGACGCCAGGACGGCCGACGTTGCGGATGGAACGAACCATGGCCGACCAACACCGTCCGACGTCCATGGCGTCCTGGCCGATGACGGCCTTTTCCAGCACGTCTTTGATCAAGCGGGCACACGCTCCGGTGGCGTAGGAGAAACCGAGACCCGTCTTCCCCCCAGCGCTCGGTTCTGCCACCACCACCGTGGTGGCACTCCAGTCGAGCGTCCCGTCGGACTCGGGCTCCTCGGTCGGGACGGTGTAGACGCTGATGTCGAGCTTCTCGATGTCAGGCACGTGGACCTCCTTGCGTCTCATCGGGGCGAGCGCCCGATAAGAGGCGGTCAGGTACCAGCCAAGCGGCCAGTCGTTGCGCCCAGCGGTCCCGCAAGGCAAACCATCGGGTCTGTGCCGCGGGACGTTCACCGCAACGGGCCATGGCCGCGCCGGCCAGCGCGAAGAGGGAGGCGATCATGGCGTCGGCGAGCGCGGCACGTCGCCAGCGGCGGCTGCACAGCGCGAGGGCGACCATGCTGGCGGCGTGGGCGGCGTCCGCCTCGGCTCCGAGCGCGAGCACTGCGGCGCTCGGCTGGGTCCCCGTGAGGAGGGCCTGGCACAACTGTCGTATCCCCAGGACCCGGATCACTGCCCGTGAGCGGCGATCGAGGGGCCCCATAGCGAGCAGGCGGGACGCCAGCCCGGGGTATAGCGCCTGGGCCGCCCCCAATCCAGAGCGGAGCTGGCCGACGCGTGCCACCAACGGTGCCGGAGCTTGCGCCAACACGGGCGACCCCGCACGCATCGGCACCGGGGTCATGACCATGGCGGCAACCGGTTCATCGCCGGGCGAGGACCTTGCCGGCCAGCACACCGGCGCCACCGACCACGGCGAAGCCAACCGCAGTCATCGCTCGGGCGTGGTGGGAGACCCACAGCTCGGGGCTGCGGTGGTGCGCCTTGTCGTCGAACTCACCGTGGGAGCCGTGGTCGTGGCCGTCCTGGCCATCGACCGGCTCCCAGAGGTTGTGCGGGCGCTCGGGTCCCACCGCCTCGCCGGTCTGCTGGGAACCGAAGCCGGTCCGAGCGAGGTAACGGTCGAGTAGCGGCGCGGCGAACTTGTTGGCCAGGATGGTCGCCGCGGTGCTGGTCCCTACCCAGTACTGCTTTCGCCCCGGATGGTCCGCCGCGAACGCCACGCCGCGGGCGGCGACCTCGGGCTGGTAGATCGGGCGCACCGGTTGAGGATGGTTCGGGAGGCGGGAGAGCACCCAGGAGAACTGCGGGGTGTTCACCGCGGGCATTTGGACCACGGTGATATGGACGTTGCTCTTCTCGTGCATGAGCTCGGTGCTCAACGACGACGTAAAGCCGTTGATGGCGTGCTTTGCTCCGCAGTAGGCGCTCTGGAGCGGGATGCTGCGATCACCGAGCGCGGAGCCAACCTGGACGATGGTGCCTCGATCTCGCGGTTTCATCAGGTCGAGCGCCACCCGGGTGCCGTAGACGAAGCCCAGGTAGCTGACCTCGGTAACCCGCTTGAACTCCTCGGCTGTGATCTGCCAAAACGGCGCGAAGACCGACGCGAAGGCCACATTGATCCACACGTCGATGGGGCCGAAGGCGTCCTCGATCCGACGAGACGCCTCCTTGACCTGGTCATAATCGGTGACATCAGTGGGCACCGCGAGCGCCTGGCCTCCGGCGCGCTCGACGTCTCTGACCGCTCCGTCGAGGCCCGCTTGACCGCGAGCCACCAACCCGACGCTGGCGCCCCGCTTGCCGTAGAGCTGGGCCGTGGCCCGACCGATGCCGGCGCTGGCTCCGGTGATGACAACGGTTTGGGTCATGTCGGTTCCTCACTCGTGCGGCGATCGCTCGGTCGCGATCCAGGTGTATCCCACGGTCCGGCCAAGATGGTTGCCGCTTCGAACATCAGCGCGTGGACGAACGCCTGGGGAAGGTTGCCTCGCAGCTGGCGTTGGCGAACATCGAACTCCTCGGTAAAGAGTCCAGGAGGACCGCAGGCGGCACGGCTGCGTTCGAACCACCCGATCGCGTCGGCGGCCCGGCCCTGCTGGTGCGTGGCCAGGGCCATCAGGAACCCGCAGAGCACAAAAGCACCCTCGGCCTCCTCGAGGGGGCGCTCATCCTGGCGGAACCGGTAGACGTGGCCCGAGCCACCGAGGTCTGCCTTCACCGCTTCGAGGGTGGCCAGGCTACGGGGATCGCTGGCCGGCAAGGCTCCACGGATGGCCGGCAGCACCAGGGCGGCATCGACCCTGGCGTCGCGAGGGGCTCGCTGCCAGCGCCCGCTCGGGTGCAAACAGTCAGATCCCACGTCGGCCAAGATCGCATCGGCGAGTGTTGTCCATGCCCCGGCCTGAGGGCCGGCCGGTCCGGCGGCCGCGATCGCTCGAAGGCCGGCCACACACATGAGCCGGGAGTGCGCCCAGTGGTGGTTGTCGAGCTCCCAGATCCCGGCGTCGGGATCGCCCCACCGGGTCTCGATGGCCTTGACCGCGGCTTCGGCTGCCTGCCACTGCTCGAGGTCCAGATGGTCGTGGCGGCCGGCGGCGGCGAAGAGGAGGAGCGCCTCACCTAGCGCGTCGAGCTGGAACTGCTGGTTGACCCAGTTGCCGACCTTGTCGCTCCCGCCGGGATAGCCGTCGAGATGGGACAGGGTGCGTTCGTCGGGCACGGGGCCGCCGGTCACTGTGTAGGCGGGTTTGAGGTGGGGTCCGTCAGCAGCGATGCGATCGCCCACGAAGGCCACGGCGTCGTCGAGCAGCGGATGGGGACCGTGGGCGGCGATGGCCTGGCCGGTGTAGCACTGGTCCCGGATCCACGCGTAGCGGTAGTCGTAGCTCCGCCCGGCGCTGGCTCGCTCGGGCAGCGACATGGTGGCCGCCGCCACCATGCCGCCGCCAGCACTCGTGAGGCCGCGTAACACCGCATAGCTGTGGCGGACATCGCGCGGAGCCAGCGTGCCGTCCAGTCGGGGCATGGCGCCCGCCCACGCGGCCTCGGTCGCCTTCCAAGCCGGCCCCGCCTTGACGGGGTCTCCCGTAAGGGCCTGATCGGACAGCTCGAGCACCAGGTCGTGGTTGGCTCCTGCTTCAACCTCGACGTGGAGTTCGAGTCCTTCGCCCGCGACAGGCTTGGCGCCCGCTCCGCCGGACCAGCGCAGGTGCAGCCCACCCGTCCGGGCCGTCCACACCCCGTCTTCGACCTTGAGCGAACCCATCTTGTGGGCGCCGAACTCGGACCGGGCATCGAGGAGGACCCGTACTCGGGCCGGCCCCTCGGCGGCCACGATCCGCCGCAACACCACCGCGGTGTGGGGGTCGCCGGGGAAGGCCAGCGCCTCCCGACACTCGATGACCCCGGTGGTGGTGACCCAACGGCTGTGCCAGATGAGCGAGCCGTCCTCGTAGTAGCCACCCCAGACGAAACGGTGCTCAGGGGGGGTGACGGCGTAGAGGCCCTCGCCGCCGACGAGCGAAGAGAAAACGGCATCGGAGTCCCACTGCGGGACGCACATCCAGGCGAACTCGCCCCTCGGCCCCACCAAGATGCCACGCTCCCCGTCGGCCAAGAGCGCGTACT
>DATCEZ010000105.1:0-4408 GCA_036509775.1 Acidimicrobiales bacterium | reverse complement strand
GAGGAGCACCGGGCCGAAATTGAGGAGGCGCTGCAGGGCGCCGACATGGTCTTCATCACCGCGGGCAAGGGCGGCGGCACCGGCACCGGCGCCGCTCCCGTCGTGGCCGAGATCGCCAAGGGTCTCGGTGCACTGACGATCGGCGTGGTCACCCGGCCCTTCACCTTCGAGGGTCGGCGCCGGGCGATGCAGGCCGAAAAGGGGATTCAGATCCTCAAGGAGAAGGTCGACACCCTCATCGTCATTCCGAACGACCGCCTCCTCACCGTCTCGAACGACAAGACCAGCATGGTGAACGCCTTCAAAATGGCGGACGAGGTGCTCCTGCAGGGTGTGCGGGGCATCACCGATCTCATTACGGTGCCGGGTCTCATCAACACCGACTTCGCCGACGTGAAGATGGTCATGACCAACGCCGGTACCGCCATCATGGGCATCGGCTCGTCCATCGGCGAGGGACGGGCGGCCAACGCGGCCCGGGCGGCCATCACCTCCCCGTTGCTCGAGGCCTCCATTGAGGGAGCCCGCGGCATGGTGCTCAACATCGCCGGCGGCTCCGACCTCGGGCTCTTCGAGGTGAACGAGGCGGCCGAGATCATCCACGGCGTCGCCCACCCCGACGCCAACATCATCTTCGGGGCGGTCATCGACGACTCCATGGGTGACGAGGTGCGGGTCACCGTGATTGCGGCGGGCTTCGAGCGCTGGGAAGAGGGAACCCCGCCCGGATCCAAGGCCGAGGACCTGGCTTCGACGATCTTCGCGACGCCCGAGCCGGTGGACATCTTCGCCGACGCCACCGGGGCCGACGAGCAGCTCGACCTGGGAGACGACGATTTCGACGTCCCCTCCTTCCTTCGCTAGCGACGAAGTAGCGCGGAGGCTCCTGGCCGTTCGGGAGCGGATTCAGCGCGCCGGGGGCGATCCCGCCCGGGTCCGGGTGATCGGTGTCACCAAGGGTTTCGGTCCCGATGCCGTGCGTGCCGCCGTGGACGCGGGCCTGACCGACCTGGGCGAGAACTACGCGGCGGAGCTCGTGGCAAAGGCGGCCGCGGCTGTGGCTGGGGCGAGCGACAGCAGCGGCGTGGTCTGGCACTTCCTGGGCAACGTGCAACGGAACAAGGTGGCGCAGCTCGCCCCGCTGGTGGGGGTCTGGCAGAGCGTGGCCCGGGTGCCCGAAGGCGAGCGGATCGCCCGCTTCGCCCCTCAGGCGCGGATCCTGGTCCAAGTCGAGACGACGGGCCTGCCGGGTCGCAACGGGTGCCCGCCGTCCTCCACCGGTGCCGTGGTGGCGCAGCTCGGTGATCTCGGGCTTCAGGTGGAAGGGCTCATGACGGTGGCCGCTCCCGGCGAGGGCGCAGCGAAGGAGTCTTTCGAGACGCTCGGACGCCTGGCCGATAGCCTCGGACTGCGGGAACGTTCCATGGGGATGAGTGACGACCTCGAGGCGGCGGTGGCCGCCGGTTCGACCATGGTCCGCATCGGCCGGGCCCTCTTCGGAGAGCGGCCGCCGGTGACCGCAGGGTGAGGTGGAGCCTCACGGGCAACCTCGGGTCGAGGCCGAGGTGAGGCTGAGCAGGAGCGTCACGGTGGAAGGACCAGGCCTCCCGGGCCCCCAGGACCTGCCCGCGCTGCCGAGCAGGCACTACGCTGTCCGAGGACAGGAGAAGGCATGTCACCCTCGTTCATGAAGAAGACCATGGTGTATCTCGGCCTGCTCGATGACGAGTATGACGAGTACGACGACCTGGAGGACCGCGCGCCGCGTGGGTTCTCGGCCGCGACCCGGGTCGACCCCCGGTCCCAGGACCAGGATCCGGAGCCCGCTGAGGCGTTCAGCGGCGGCATGAGCCGTGTGCGCACCATTCCGCGTGAGTCGGCCCAGCCGAGCCAGCAGACCCGGTCGACGCCCAGCAACGTGGCGCCGCGTCCGACGGCGGTGCGGGCCGTTCCCGTCGACCCGACCATGAACCCGACCGGACCGGCGCCGGCTGCCGCAGGACGGGTGCACGTGGTGGCGCCGTCACGGTTCGGCGACGCCAAGGAGATCGCCGACCGCCTGAAGGACAACCGTCCGGTGATCGTCAATCTCCAGATGGCCGACCGTGACCTGCAACGACGCATGATCGATTTCTGCAGCGGCGTCACCTATGCCCTCAGCGGAGAGATGGAGAAGGTGGCCGACCAGGTGTTCCTGTTGGCCCCGACAAACGTCAAGGTCTCCGATGAGGAGCGTCAGCGACTGGTTGAGCGCGGTTTCGGCCGCGACTGAACCAACTACCCTCGGAGGCTGATGAGCATCTTTCATCTCCTTGGGTGGCTGCTTGAGGCCTACATCTGGCTCATCATGTTCCCTTACGCGATCCTGAGTTGGTTCCGCCTGCAGCCCGGGTCGTTCTGGGCGCGACTTCAGTACTTCCTGTACCAGGCGACCGAGCCGGTGCTCCGGCCGGTGCGCCGGATCATCAAGCCGATGGGCGGGCTCGACTTCTCGTTCCTCGTGGTCATCCTGGTTGCGCAAATCGTGCTGATTCCTGTGCTCTTCCGCTGAGCGCGGCATACCTGGACTGGCAGGATGCCGGGGTTAGACTCGGAATCCATGGACAATTCTCAGGCCCCCTCGTCAATCCTCGACACGCTCCGCACCGTGGAATTCCGCCTCGGGCTGAAGGGCTACAACGTCGACGAGGTCGATGAGTACCTGGACAAGGCGGCCCAGGAAGCCGAAGGGCTCCAGGACCACGTCCGGCAACTGAACGAGCGGCTGCGCCAGGCCAGCGAGCGCATCGCGCAGCTCGAGCGGGACAAGCGGGCGGCACCGGCCGCGGCCGACAGCGAAGAGGGCGTCGCCGCGGCGGCTGCAGCGGCGGCCGCCACGGCCGAGGCCAATGCGCTCTCCGACGAGACGCTGCAGCGCACCCTCCTCCTGGCGCAGAAGTTCGTGGACCAGACGAAGCGGGAGAGCGAGGCGGAGGCGGCGGTCGTCGTCGCCCAGGCGGAGGAGACGGCACGCGCCGCCATCGCTGCAGCCGAGGCGACGTCGGCGCAACTGCAGGCCGAGACGCACCAGAAGCTCCGCGAGGAGGTCACGCGGCTGGAAGCCACCCGCACCGAGCTGGCCACCGATGTCGAGAGCATGGCCCGACACCTCGAGTCGGAGCGCAACCGGCTCCGCGGCGCCCTCTCCGAGATCCTCAAGTGGGTAGACGAGAACGTGCAGCCCGCCAACTCGCTGATGGGGGTCAAGCCGAAGGCGGCGCCGCAGCAGATGCCACACGATCAGGATGCCCAACAGCAGCGGCTGCCGGAGACCGGGGACGGTCCGCCGACCCTGAACCTGCAGAGCGCATCCGTCTCGGGATCGCCCGGGTCCATCTGACCAACCCACTCGGGTCAGCGGGGCTTGTTGCCCCCGTCCCTCGCATTCCGGTATCGTCACCCGCTCCCCGGGCGAGGTCCTGTCCGGGGTATCCGGCCACCTGACGTGGTCCGAAGGAGGGAACGATGACCCCAGCGAGCAAAGGTGCCCAGGTCAAGCGGGCACCGGCATCGCGAGTGGCCACCGCGGCAACCTCACGGGCCGGGAACAAAAAGACCTCAGCGAAGGTTGACGCAACGGCGACAAAGCGTCCCGCCCCCACTAAAAAGAAGGCAGCTCCTGTTGTGAAGAAGGCAGCCCCCGCGGCCAAGAAGGCCGCACCGTCCGCGAAGAAGTCGACCGTCGCGCCCAAGAAGAGCGTGACCGCATCGGCCAAGAAGGCGGTGCCCGCCAAGAAGGCGGCCCCGCCGGCCAAGAAGGCAGCCCCCGCGGCCAAGAAGGCGGCACCGGCCAAGAAGGCAAGCCCGGCTCCGGCGACCGCCAAGAAGGCGGCCGAGAAGCCCACCGCCAAGAAGGCCGCCGCCGGGTCCAAGGTGGCCGCCGGGAACGGAGCGGCCGCAGCCCCGGTCGCCCCACCCCGGACCACCTTCACGCCGAAGCCGAAGGCACCGCCGCCGGTCCGGCCGAAGACCGGGCCGTACGCCAAGGACACGAAGTTCCTCGAAGAGGTGCATGACCTTCTGGTGGCCGACCGTGCCATCTACCAGGAGCAGGCCACCTCGCTGCGCGCCGAGGCGGACTCGCTGGCGCTGGAGCGCGAGCCCGGTGACGTCCAGTTCGACGAGGAGTCGGGCGAGGGTGGCACCGTGACCGTCGATCGGGAGCGCAACCTGGCGTTGTCAGGTCAGGCCCTGCTCGCCGTCGAGGAGATCGACGACGCGCTGAAGCGCATTGAGGACAAGACGTTCGGGTACTGCGAGCGCTGCTTTCAGCCCATCCCGAAGCCGCGCCTGCGGGCGTTGCCGTATGCCCGGCTCTGCGTGGCATGCAAGAGCGGCGGGCTGTCGCGGCGCTAACCCGCTTCGGCGT
>DATCEZ010000104.1:0-4909 GCA_036509775.1 Acidimicrobiales bacterium | reverse complement strand
GGCCCGATCAACTCCGCACAGGAGTCGAAGCCAATCTCGAGTCCCTCGGTCTGGAGCAGATCCCCATCGTGAATCTGCGTCGACATCCCGAATCCGATGTTCCGTTCACCGATCAGCTGGAAGCCATGGAAGCCATGCGTCAAGAGGGCCTGATCGGGCGGGTTGGACTGAGTAACGTCGACGTGGAGCAGTACCGGACCGCTCAATCTCTCATTGACATCGCCTGCGTGCAGAACCCGTACAACGTGGCTGATACTGCTGGAGAAGATGTCTTCGAGGCGTGCCGGTCGGATGGCATTCCCTTTGTCCCGTTTTTCCCGTTGGGCTCCGCCTTCAATCCTGAGAAGCCAGTTCTCCGTGCCGCCCCCGTCGAGGCAACCGCGCATCGACTGGGCGCAACGACAGCCCAAGTTGCGCTCGCCTGGCTACTTCAGCGGGCTCCAACGGTATTGCTCATCCCGGGAACGTCCTCGCTCGAACATCTGGAGGAGAATCTTGGGGCTGCAGATCTCGTGCTTGACCAAGAAGCACTTGACCTGCTCCCCTAAAGGAGAACTCAGACGGCTGACTGCCTAGGTGAACGCATGATGATCATCGCCGGCACCTTGATTGTGGATCCAGCCGACCGAGAGGCATTTCTGACAACGAACGCAGACGTGATTGGCCAAGCTCGTGAAGCGCCTGGATGTCTTGACTTCGTACAGGCCGCTGATCCACTTGACCCCAGTCGGATCAACATTTTTGAGCGCTGGGAAAGCGAGGACCATCTGCTTGCCTTCCGTGGCGCGGGGCAGCCTGCGTCTGATCCACCGCCGATTCAGTCGGGGAACGTCAAGCGGTACGTCATTTCGGCGGTTGAAGAGCCCTGACCCACCGGGACGAGGTCGTTGGCAACTTCGTTCGTCAACAGCCTCTGTCGCCTGAAGAGCGTCGCCAGCCGGCGCACGAGGACACGCTGCCGTGGCGGGCGTCATGCGGGCTCGGCAGCCTTCGGCTCACTAGGATCAGTCCCCGTGAGCGAGGCAGGATGATGCTGGCAGACGTCTTTGGGCTTGACCTCGTGATCGTTCTCGTCGTGCTTGCACTGCCCCTGTGGGCAATCATTGATGCCATCAGTCGACCGGCAGTCGCCTTCTACGCAGCGGGCTCAAATAAGACTGCATGGGTCATCGTGTTGCTGGTGGCCACCTTCGTTTTGGGCATCGGCTTGTTCCTCGCCGCGTACTACCTCCTCGGTGTACGAAGGAAAGTCCGGCAACAGATGCAGCCGATCTCTTAGCGCCTGCAGGCCGTGAACAGCTAACCCCGGACGATGTCCATCAGCGCTGCGTCCCCGCCCGGAGCGGTCAGGACCTGTCGTCCGTCCCGGTCCCGCAGCCACTCGAGGTTCCGCAGCTGCAGAACTGCGCTGGCGTCGAAACGGTTCAGCACCACGACGGTCGCAATGCCGAGCGGCGCCATGGCTTCGGCGCTGAGCCGAACCGCGTTAATGGTGCCCAGACCGGCATCGGCCACCAACACCATGAGGTCGGGCGCCAGCGCGGCGCAGTAGTCCAGGCAATCACCGTCCGCCGCCAGCGGCGAGCGCACGCCGCCGGCCGTCTCGACCAGACCCACGTCGACAGCCCGATCGGGCCAGACCAATTCCGCCATGAGGTCGTCGATGGCGAAGGGTGGTCGCCCCAGCGACTCGGCGGCCATGGGGGGAGCCATCGCTGTCTCGTACCAACGATGTGGCGGGCAGACCTCGTCGACCGGCTCGCCGGTGGCGGCACCGAGCACGGCGGCGTCGAGCCCGGCGGGGTCGTCGTCGGGGTCGAACGATTGCGCGGGCTTGCGGGCAGCGACTCCCAATCCCGCCGCACGAAGTCCCGTCAGAAGGCGGGCGGCAACCCACGTCTTCCCGATATCGGTCCCCGTGCCGACGACGGCGACCACTCGGCGGGGGCGCACGTGCGTCAGCGGGCGACGGGCGTCGCGGCTGCTCGCGGCAACCGCGCCAGCGCCTGGACCAAGCGGCTGACATCGTCGTCGCTGTGCGCAGCGGACAGCGTGACCCGCAGCCGGCTGGTGCCGACCGGGACGGTGGGTGGACGGATGGCCGGCACCCACAGGCCGTCCTGGAGCAGTGCGGCCGACGCCGAGAGCGCAGCCTGTTCGCTGCCGAGCACAACCGGGATGATCGGGCTCGGATGTCCGGGCGGTGCGAAGCCGGCCTCGGCCACCTGGTCGATCAGGGCGGCGAGGCGGCCCGTCAGGGCGGCGCCTTCAGCGGAACGCAGGACGCGGAGCGCAGCGAGAGCCGCCGCGGTGTCGGCGGGCGTGGGCGCGGTCGAGAAGATGTACGAGCGGGCCCGGTTCACAATGAGGTCCACCACGTCGCGGGACGCCGCGACGAAACCGCCGAGCGAGCCCAACGTCTTCGACAGCGTGCCGACACGCACCACCATGCCGCCGGGCTCGGTCGCCGGCGGGAGGTGGGGGCCGAGGACGGCGTGGGCCTCATCGAGAATGAGGAGCGCGTTGTGGCGCGCGCAGAGGGTGACGAGCTCGGGAAGGGGGGCGACGTCGCCATCCATGGAGAAGACGGAGTCGGTGACGACGATGGTGGGCACGGAGCTGGCGCCGTCCGCCAGCAACTCCTCCAGGTGGCCCATGTCGCGGTGGCGGTAGATGGCGAGGGCCGAGCGGGAGAGCCGGCAGCCGTCAATGATGCTGGCGTGGTTCAGCTCGTCCGAGAGGATCCGCACGCCCGGTCCACCGAGTGTGCAGAGCACGCCGAGGTTGGCGGCGAATCCGGTGGGGAAGGTGACGGCGGCCTCTGTCCCCTTCCAGTCGGCCAACTCGTGCTCGAGCTCGCGGTGGATAGGGCGGCTCCCGGTGACCAGGCGTGACGCGCCGGCGCCTGCGCCCCAGCGGATGAGCGCGGCCTGCGCGGCGGCGACCACGCCCGGGTGCCCGCTCAAGCCGACGTAGTCGTTGGACGCGAAGGACACCACCGGCCCACCCTCGAGCAGGCCCGTCGGGCCGAGGGCGTCGAACTCCCGCGGGGAGCGCCAGCGGCCCTCGTCGACGACCTGGGCCAGGGAGGCCCGGATGCGGTCGTCCCAGGGGCTGTCGGTCATGTGGCCGACTCGCCCGATTCGGGGGCATCGACAGCGGTGCCGGCGTCGGTGCCGGCGGACAGGTCGTCCAATCCCCCCACGAGGGCGTCGACCATCCGCACGATCTCATCCGCCGTCATCGTCAGCGGTGGCATGAGCACGACGACGTCGCCCAGCGGGCGCAGCAGCACGCCGCGGGCGACCGCCCCGGCGCACACCCGGCGGCCCCAGCGCAGCCCCGGTGCGGGCGGCGCCAGCTCCACGCCGACCATCAGCCCACGCTGGCGGACCTCGCGCACCTCGGCCCGATCCCCCACCCGTGCCGTCAAGAGCGCGGAGAGCTGCTCGGCGCGGGCCCGCACGTTCGCCAACACATCCCACGTCTCGAAGAGACTCAGGTGCTCGAGCGCGACCGCCGCCGCCAACGCATTCCCGCCGTAGGAATGCCCGTGGTAGAAGGTCTCCGGCCCGAGGTCGACGCCGAGGAACGCGTCGAACACCTCGCCCGACGCCACGGTGGCCGACATGGCGAGGTAGCCGCCCGTGATTCCCTTGCCCACACACATGAGGTCAGGCCGCAGGCCGCACTGCTCGGAGGCGAACAGCGTCCCAGTCCGCCCGAATCCGGTCGCCACCTCGTCGCAGATGAGCAGCGTGCCCGCCTGACGGCAGGCGTCGCCGAGCCGGCGCACATCGGCCGCGGAGGCGCACAGCATGCCCGACGCACCCTGCACCAGTGGCTCAATGACGACGGCAGCCAGCTCGTCGGCTTGGGCCTCTATGGCCGCGCACGCCTTGTCGGCCCAACCCGGGTCGACGTAGCCGGGGGTGCGCACGACGGGGAAGCACAGCGGCTCGAACACGGCGCTGAACACGCCACCGTCGCCGAGAGAGAGCGAGCCGATGGTGTCGCCGTGGTACGCATCGCCGAGCGCGAGGAAGCGCGTGCGGCCCTCGACGCCGCGGTTGACCCAGTACTGGAACGCGATCTTGAGCGCCTGCTCGACCGCCACCGCCCCGTCCGCGGCGAACAGGAAGTGCGGGTCGTCGACCGGCACCACGGGGGCGAGCGCCTCGGCGAGCTCCACCACCACCGTGTTGCCGTTGCCCAACATGGTGCTGTGGGCCACCTTGCCGGCCTGGGCGGCGAGAGCGGCGTCGAGCTCGGGCACGTGGTGGCCGAGGGTGTTGACCCACAGGGACGAAATCGCATCGAGGTAGCGCCGGCCGTCGGCGTCGATCAACTCCCGGCCCTCGGCGCGCTCTATGACGAGCGGGGCGTTGCCGGTGTAGGCCGACATCTGGGTGAACCCGTGCCAGACCACCGCCGCATCACGCTCGGCCCAGGTCCGGGCCTCCCGGTCGGGACGCGGGGGCTGCTGATTCTCGGGGTGGGGGGTGCTCACCGGGCAATTGTGGACCAGGTCGGCCGGCCGGACCAGGCGACGCTCTGCGCGAGAATGGGTCATGGACCTGATCGGCGTGGTTGACACCATGTTCGCCCGCTATGACATGGGCGGCGAGGCGCTCGACGAGCTCTCCGAATGCCCTGGCTACGGCACCCAATTCACCACCCTGCGCCGCACTGTCCCGGGCTTCAAGGACCTGGCCGTGGCGGCCAAGAAGATGATTGAGGAGGACGGCTGCGCGATTGTGGTTGCCCTGGGCATGCCCGGCAAGGAGCAGGTCGACAAGGTCTGCGCCCACGAGGCCTCCACCGGGATCATGACGGCCCAGCTCATGACCAACACGCCGATCCTCGAGGTCTTCGTCCACGAGGACGAGTCCGACGACCCGGCCGAGCT
>DATCEZ010000103.1:0-20731 GCA_036509775.1 Acidimicrobiales bacterium | reverse complement strand
CGGCGGTCTTGATGTAGGTCGCCAGGCCGACGCCGATCTGCCAGCCGAAGCCGGCGCCGTAGACCCACGGGCGGAACTGGTCCAGCCACCGCTCGTTCACCTGACGGGAGTGGAAGGGCAGGTGGAAGCCCCCCAGGCGTGTGTCCGAGGCAGCCGCGACGATGGCGACGACGCAGGCCACGGCGGCAAGCGCAACCGTCGAGGGGGAGGCGGCCCGCACGCCGAGGGCCAGTCCGGCCATGACGAGACCGAGGGTCGCTCCACCCAGCGTGCCGCCCGCAATGAACCAGGCGGCGGTGCTGCGGTACCGGTGGCCCCGGCCGCGCTCGGCCAACGGGGTGACCGTGGCCAGCATGGAGACACCACAGGGGGACCAGGTCGAGCGAACGCCGGCGGCCACAGCGACGACCGCTGCCGCCACGATCAACAACGCGTGCATGCGTGTTCCCCTCTCGTCATGCCGGCGACCCGAGGAACGGGGCGCCCCCGAAGGCGAAGATCCCCCCGTCCTTGGCCACCAACCAGTAGCCGGCGTCGTTGCCGTAAGCCGCCAGGCCCACCACCGGTTGATTGAGCTTGAGCGCACCGGTCGACCCGTCGAAGACGGCGTCCCCGTAGGCGAAGATCCCCCCGTCGGAGGCGACCAACCAGTAGCCGCGGCCGGTAGGTGTGGCCGCCATGGCGACCACCGGCGCGTTGAGGTGCCGCCCACCCATGGAACCGAGGAAGGGCGCGTCGCCGTAGGCGAAGATCCCCCCGTCGGAGGCGACCAACCAGTAGCCGCGGCCGGTGGGTGTGGCCGCCATGCCGACCACCGGTGCGTTCAGCCGCCGGCCCCCCATGGAGCCGAAGAAGAGCGCATCGCCGTAGTCGAAGATGCCGCCGTCGGCCGCCACCATCCAGTAACCCTGGCCGGTGGGCGAGGCGGCGATGCCGACCACCGGTGCGTCGAGCCGGCGTCCACCCATAGAGCCGAGGAACGGCGCCCCGCCGTAGTCGAAGATGCCGCCGTCGGCCGCGGCGAGGAAGTAGCCACCTGTCTTGCAGGTCGCCACACCCACGATCGGGGCGCCGAGTGCCAGACCCGACGCGTCGCCGTCGTTGGGGAAGTCCCCGTACCCGAACAGCCGTCCGAAGGCGGTGAGCACGGCGTAGCCGCCCCCGTCGGCGCTCGGGACCAGGCCGACCACCTTGCAGTCCGTGGCCGGCGACGTGCACGGGGGCGCCAGGGGCGCGGGTGGAGCCGAGGTCCAGCACGGCTCGTTCTGTTCGGCCGTGGCGTTGTCGACCGCGACCGCTGTCGTGCAGGTGGGATCGACCGTCCAGGGCGGGACGCAGGCGACGACCCGGCACACAATGCGGCCCAGACAGGGCACCTCCTGGTTGCACTGCCCGTAACGGAATTGGAGACACCCGGTCAGATAGGAGTCGCAGCCGAGCGCGCCGCAGCCGCAGCCGGTCCCGTCGCAGCCCGTCGAGCAGAAGGGGAAGCCGCCGCTGCAGCCGTTGTCACACGAACAGGTGGCGTTGCAGTCCATGTAATAACGCGGGCCGCCGCAGTACGAGGAGTTGTCCGCCACCCACCAGCCCCCCATGATGGTGTTCTCTGGGCAGAAGTTGGCCCCGCTGACGGCGCAGCAGAACTCGGAGAACCCCGAGCAGCAGGTGCTGCCGCAGCCACAGCCGGCGTTGCCGCATTCACAGATGGCCCCATAGGCCGACCCGGGCCTGAGGGCGAGGTCGAGGCCGGAGCCCACGGCGACGGCGCTTCCCACGAAGGCAGAGCGGTTGATGAGGCTGCGCCGGGACAGACGCCCCTCGAGCACAGTGGCCGCACGCTCGACCAGGGAGGTCGAAAAGCTCACGACGCACGCACCCGTGCGGGTTGGGCCGCCCGGCGTGCGGCGGTGAGGGCGCCCAGCGCGGAGAGGGCCAGCGCTGTGAGCCAGAGACCCACCGCGCTCACGAAGAGGAGGGGGAGCCCGGCCCAGGGTTGGTGGTCCAGCTGCAGGCCCAACGTGTTCTGGGCCGGGGCATCGAGCGCGACGGCGGCTGCCACCGTCGCCAGCGCGAGGTCGATCACCAGATGGAGCGCAGTCGGTGGCGTGTCGGGCCGGCCGAAGCACCCGCAGGTGGCGAGTGGACCGCCGCGCCACCGGGCGTAGGCGACCACGGCGGAGAAGGCGAGGTAGGACAGCGCGACGAGCGCGGCTATGGCCGGACGCGGGAACAGGATCGCGACGGCTCCCAATGCCACCTCCGCCAGCGCGCCGACCCGGACGACCGCGCGCACCAGGCGCAACGACGGCCGGCCCGGGACCAGGGCGGCCATGGCCTGCGCCGTGTCGTCGGGGCGCACCGCCTTCGCCACACCCGCGACACAAAGGAGGCCGGCGGCAATGAGATAGAGCCCGATCAGTTCCATTGGGGCCTCGTCGCCGGGACGTCGGAAACAGCGGGACTCAGGACAAGCGACGACAGCAGCGTGTTGACGTGCGGTACCAGCGCAGCCCGTTGGGAATGGCTCCCGAGCACCGCATAGAACGCGAAAGGACGCCCGGACTCGGTGAAGAACCACTGGGTACCGGATTGGCCGGGGATCCCGCGGCGCAGCGTGATGGGCGAGAAATCCGACTCGAGCAGCGCGTCGGGCCGGCCCTGCTGGGCGAACAGCGCCGTGCCGACGCTCTCGTGCCCGTACTCGAACAGCGTCGAGAACACGTCGGAGGGGCCCATGAGGGTCACCGCGCCGCTGCCGAAGTCGCCGATGTCGTCGGGGATGGGGAAGGTGGCGAACTGCCCGACCGGGTACGTCACGCCCACGGAGGCGGGCCGCACGAAGATCCGCCCCTCGAAGCCCTGGGGGAGGCGAGCCGTGATGCCGTGGGCACCGATGGTGGCCACTATTCCGCCGGCACGGGGTTGCGGTGCGGGAAGACGTCGTCGAGGGTCTGCGGGTACAGGCTCGGGTCGCCCGGGTGGATGCCGGCGGCCGCCAGGATGTCGTCGGCCGCCGCTTCGCGGGCCGGGCCCGCCAGCGACGCCTCGCCGCGGCCGCGCGAGCCGCCGGCGTGCCCACGGTCGTGCTCGGCCCGACGGACCAGCTCGGTCAGCTGGCCCACCTGGCTGGCCACGCCCTGCCCGACCTTTCGACCGGTGGCCCCGTCGACCAGGACGAAGAACGGGGATCCGGGTACCTGGTAGTCGAGCCAGGCCTCGGTCGACATCACCACCGGTACCCGGCCCGTCGCCTTGGCCTGCACCTCCGCGGGGATCTCGCGGTCCGGCCCCTTGGTGACGATGACGACCCGGGTGCGGTCGGGCAGCGCCAGGCGCCCGGGATCCTGCAGGGCATCCCAGAAGGCGGCGCATCCTGTACAGCCCGAGGACAAGAAGCCGAGAAGTGTGAAGTCGTCGCTGTTGTCGACGGCGACAGCCCGGGCATCCCCCGTTGGAGTGATGCCCGCGATGGCGGGCGCAATGCCGAGCTCCGACGCCGTCCCCAGGCCGGGGACCGGGGGGGTGAAGGTCACGGGGGCGGCGGCGGCCGGCGCGGTCGAGGGATCACCGACCCCCGCACCGAGGTCGTGCAGCGCGCGCAAAATGTCGGCGTGGCTCCGTAACAGGCCCGCCACCAGGATCCCGAGCATCAGAACAACGAACGTCGAGACAATTACCAACGCGACCATGCCGCCTCCTTTTCCGCGAGCCCCAGTATTCATCCGCGAGCAGCGCGAGGCGCGGCACAGCAGGGCAGGAATTCCTCGGGCATACTCCATTCTGTGTTGGCCGATGATCTCTTCCTGCCGGAGCCCGAGCCGCGGGAGGTGCGCTACACCATCATTTCGGTGGACGACCATGTCGTGGAGCCCGCCGACACGTTCGAGCACCGGTTGCCGAACGCTCTGGCCGACCGCGCGCCGCGTATCGTCGAGACGCCCGAAGGGCATCAGGTGTGGGAATTCGAGGGTCGGCGCTATACGCAGGTCGGGATGAATGCGGTCGCCGGCCGGCGCCCGGAGACCTATGGGCTCGAGCCGTTCCGCTTCAATCAGATGCGGCCGGGCTGTTACGACGTCGACGCCCGCGTGCACGACATGGACATCAACGGTGTCTGGGCGTCCGTGAATTTCCCCTCCATGATCACGGGCTTCTGTGGCCGGGTCTTCTTCGACGCCAAAGAGCGCGACCTGGGCCTGGGCTGTGTCAGGGCGTGGAACGACTGGCTGTTCGAGGAGTGGTACTCCCGCCACCCTGATCGCATTGTGCCCCTCGGGATCACGTACCTGGCCGACCCAGCGCTGGCTGCGGACGAGATCCGCCGCAACGCAGCACGCGGCTTCACGTCGGTGACGTTCCCCGAGCGGCCGCACGAAATCGGGCTGCCCTCCCTCTGGGACCGGGCGCACTGGGATCCGATCATGGACGCCGTCGTCGAGACGGACACCGTGGTCTCCCTGCACGTGGGCAGCTCAGGGCTGACGCCGGCACCGCCCGGCGCGGGCATGGACGCCCTGCAGCTCGGCGCCACCCTCTTCGGCCAGCTGTCGCTCATCGCCTGTGCCGAGTGGCTGTGGTCCGGCTACCCCCTCCGCCTTCCCACGCTCAAGATCGCCATGAGCGAAGGCGGGATCGGCTGGGTGGCCATGCTGCGCGACCGGCTCGAGAACATCGTCGACCGGTCCCGCTACGGGCTCGGCTGGCACGTGCCTCCGGCCGACGTCCTGCAGCGCAACTTCTGGTTCTGCACCATTGACGACCCGTCCACCATCGACACGCGCCATGCCATCGGGATCGACCACATCATGGTGGAGGTCGACTACCCGCACGGCGACAGCACCTGGCCCGACACCCAGGACGTGATCGCAGCGGCTTGGGGCCACATTCCGTCCCACGAGTTGCGGGCGATGTGTTGCGAGAACGCCGCCGCGCTCTACCGCCACCCCCTCCCGGATACCGTTCTGCCGCGCTGAGAGGAGTCACCCGATGTTCACGCCGACCGCCGAGAAGCTCGTCCCCGACCTGACGCCCCGCGAGGAGGTCGTCGTTTTGGCGCGCGCGCTCTGGCGCGGGGGCTACAACGATCACCTGGCCGGGCACATCACGGTGAACCTGGGCGACGGCACGCTGTTGTGCAACCCGTGGCTGTTGACCTGGGCCGAACTGCGTCCGTCCCAGGTGTTGCGCATCGACCTGGACGGCCGGGTCGTCGAGGGGGACTGGCCCGTGCCGCTCGGGATCCCGCTCCACCTCGAGCTGCACAAGACGCGTCAGGACGTGGGATGGGCCGTGCACAACCACCCGCTCTTCGGGACGGTGTGGGCGGATATGGGCGAGGTGCCCCCGATCCTCGACCAGAGCTCCGCGCTGGGGGGCGGCAGGCTGGTGCTGGTCGACGAGTACGAAGGGCCCGTGAACGACGCATCGAGCGCCCGGTCGGCGGTGGAGAAGATGGGCGACGCCTCCATGGCGCTGCTGGCCGGTCACGGCGTGTTCGTCGTGGGCGGTTCGGCGCGGGCCGTGCACCAACGAGCGGTCGCACTCGAGCAACGGTGCCAGCACGCCTGGTATGCCCGGGCGGCCGGTGGCGCTGGAGTCACCCGCGTCCCGCAGGCGTTCATCGACCTGGTGGCCCAGAGCGATGGTGAGGGCTTCATCGGCTTCTGGGAGGCGGCCGTGCGCGCCGAGCTGGCGGCCGACCCCGAACTGCTCGACTGATTGCCTCGACTGACTACCTCGACGACGAGGTGCCGAACACCTCGTTCAACTCCATCGGGACCGGGGTGTCGAGCTGGGCGTACGTGCACGACGTGGGCTCGCGGTCGGGGCGCCAGCGCACGAACGACGTGGCGTGCCGGAAGCGGTCCTGCTGCAGGTGGTCGTAGGAGACCTCGACCACGGCCTCGGCCCGTAACGGCTCCCACGTCATGTCCTTGCCGGCGTTCCAACGGTTGCCCCCGCCCGGCGCCCGGCCGGCCGCCTGGGCGTCGGCCCAGCCGGCCCACGGATGGTCCTTCTGCGCGTCCTTCCGATAGGGCTCGAGCTCGGCGACCAGCTCGCGCCGGCGGGCCACGCTGAACCCTGACGCCACGCCGACATGGTGCAGCGTCCGGGCGGCATCGAACAGCCCCAGCAGGAGTGAGCCCACGCCGGCGCCGTCCTTGTGCGTGCGGAAGCCCGCCACCACGCAGTCCGCCGTGCGCTGGTGCTTCACCTTGAGCATGGCCCGCTTGTCGGGCAGGTAGGTCAGTGCGCCGTCCTTCACGACGACGCCGTCAAGCCCGGCGCCCTCGAAGCGGGAGAACCAGTCCGCCGCCACGTCGGGATCGCGGGTCACCGGCGTGAGGTGGATGGGCGGTCGCGCCTTCCTGAGCGCCTTCTCGAGTGCGGCCCGCCGCTGCGCATACGGCGCGTCCAGATACGAGCGGTCCCCCTCGGCCAGCAGGTCGAAGGCGACGAAGGAGGCGGGTGTCGACTCGGCGAGCAGGCGAATGCGCTTCTCGGCCGGGTGGATGCGTTGAGACAGCGCGTCGAACTCCAGGCCACTGGGACCGGCGATGACGATTTCGCCGTCGAGCACGCAGCGCGCCGGGAGCTCTTGGCGCAGTGCGTCGACGAGCTCGGGAAAATAGCGCGTCAGCGGCTTCTCGTTGCGGCTGCCCAGCTCGACGTCGTCGCCGTCGCGGAAGACGATGCAGCGGAAGCCGTCCCATTTCGGCTCGTAGTAGAGGCCGGCGTCGCGGGGGAGCTCACGGGAGAGCTTGGCCAGCATGGGCGCGACCGGTGGGCGGACGGGGAGCGTCATTGCGGGTCAGCTCGCATGGGTACCACTCCAGGACAGCAGCTCGTCGATGGACCCCCGGTTGACGATCCTCTCGGGGGGCACCGCGGCGTCGACGGCTTTGGCACAGCCTCGGCCGAGCCAGCCGAGTTGCCCTGGCGCATGGGCATCGGTGTCGACCGAGAAGGAGCAGCCGAGCGAGACGGCCTGTCGGAGCAGGTCCTGCGGCGGGTCCTGGCGTTCGGGCCGCGAGTTGATCTCGACGGCAGTGCCCGTGCTGGCGCAGGCACCGAACACCGCGTTGGCGTCGAAGGTGGACTGTGCCCGGCCGCGGCCGGTGATCAGGCGCCCGGTGCAGTGGCCGAGGATGTCGGTGTGCGGGCTCTCAATGGCCGCCAGCATTCGCTCGGTCATGGCAGGGGATTCCATGCGCAGCTTGGAGTGCACGCTGGCCACGACGACATCCAGCTCGGCCAGCAGGTCCAGCTCCTGGTCGAGCGAGCCGTCTTCGAGAATGCCCACTTCAATACCGGTCAGGATCCGGAAGGGCGCCAGGTCCTCGTTCAGCGCCGCCACCACGTCGAGCTGGTTTCGCAGCCGCTCGGCGTTGAGACCGTGGGCCACGGTGAGGCGGGCGCTGTGGTCGGTGAGCACCAGGTAGTCGTGCCCCAGGTCCCGGGCCGCCTCCGCCATCTCGAGGATGGGGCTTCCGCCGTCGGACCAGTCGGAATGGGAATGGCAGTCCCCACGGAGCGAGTCCAGGAGGGCCTGCGCCGCCCCGTCGAGCTCGAGGTCGTCGGCGGGGGCCTCTTCGAGTTGGCGCAGGCGCGCCGGCACCTCCCCGTCGAGGGCCTCGGTGATGACCAGAGCCGTCGACTTCCCGATGCCGTCAATGGTCTGGAGCCGACCGGACCGGGCCAGGGTGCGGAGGCTGTCGCCGTCGACGTCCGCGACAGCGCGGGCCGCGTGGCGAAAGGCGCGCACCTTGTAGGTGTCGGCACCGCTGCGCTCGAGGAGGAAGGCGATGCGGTTGAGCGCGTCGAGGGGCTCCACCGCTCAGGCCTTCTTGGCCCGGCTGGGGGCAACGCGGGGCGGCTCGTCGGGCATTTTGGGATACTGCGGCGGCCAGGGTGCGTCCTGCAGCCCGGCCTCCTTGTCGCGTGCGGCCAGCTCCAGCAGCGGCTCAATCGACTGGGGCGTGGCGGCGATGTCGGCCCATGGGTCCCCGCGCCGCTGTACGAGGTCCGGCACGGTGCGGATGGTCAGGTCGTTGGGGACCACCGTCTCGACCTCGGCCCAGGTGAGCGGCGTCGACACCTGTCCGCCGGTGCGCGGCCGGGCGAACCAGGCGCCGAAGACGGTCTTGTGTGGGGCGTTCTGGTTGAAGTCCACGAAGACGCGACTGCCGCGCTCCTCCTTCCACCAGTTGGCGGTGATCAACTCGGGGTAGCGCCTCTCCAGCTCCCGGGCCAGTGCGACGGCCGCGGCGCGCACCTGCACGGAATCCCAACGCGGCTGGAGCCGGAGGTACACGTGCAGGCCGTTGTTCCCGGTCGTCTTCGGGTAGCCGCGCAGGCCGAGCTCCTCGAGCACGTCGCGGCAGAGCAGGGCCACGGCGCGTACCTCCTCGAAGCCGATCCCGGTCGTGGGGTCGAGGTCGATGCGGAGCTCGTCGGCGTGCTCCGGGTCGACGGCCAGGTAGGGCCACAGATGCAGGCCGAGACACCCGATGTTCACCGCCCACACGACGTGGGCCATGTCGGCGACGACAAGGGCATTGGAGGTCGTCCCGTTCGGGGTGGACACGGTGGTCGACTGCAGCCAGTCCGGCGTACCCGCCGGAATGCGCTTTTGGTAGAACGATTTGCCGGTGGCGCCCTCGGGGAAGCGCTGCAGCATGGCGGGCCGCCCGCCGGCCGTGTTGAGCAGGTGCTCGCCGACCTGGAGATAGTAGGAGACGAGGTCGATCTTGGTGGCCTCCAGGGCCGGAAAGTAGATCTTGTCCGGTCGCGAGACGCGCACCTCGCGTCCGCCGGCCTCCACCATGACCTCGTCGTCTCCTGGCACCGCGGTCGACTCTACCGAGGGGCGCCAGGGGACGGCTGCGGAGCCGGACTGAGCCCCAGGCGCCTATCGGGGCCGGGACGACCTACGCGTGCAGCAGCTGGGGTGCCGGAAGCCGGATGCCGCGGTGCGCGAGCTCGCGTTCCAGGCGTGCCCGTTCGCGTTCGGGGCTGTCGAACCACACCGGTGTGGCCCGGACGTCGAGAGAGACACACAGCCGGATGAGCGCACCGTCGTAGGAAAGTTCCCGGGCCAGTGCCTCTGCCACCGGGGCAGCCGCACCCGTTGCCTGAAGCCTGGCCCGGGAGTCTACGAGGTCGGCCAGGAGCAGATCGTCGGACCGGCTCTCGTCCCCGACATTGCCAAGGGCCCGCATCAAGAGGTCTCTGTACATGACCACACCAACGATGGTGCACCGCGCTCCTGGGTACCGATAGGGCTGAACGTCCAGGACTTTCGGCCCGTTCGTCCGGGGCCGGGCTGGGTTTCCGCCGTGTGAACTCTGGCCCGCACCCTTGTTCCGGGGCCGCCCCGGGACCACTATCGGCGTGTCAGGCCCGTCGATCCCTCCAGCGCCGGCGACCTGACAGCCGGACAGCGCCTCAGCAGTAGCGAGGTTCCAACGACGGCCCGCCCGAACTCCCCCCGGGCGGGCCGTCGTGCATTCCGGCTCATATGAGTTCGGCCATTGCTTCCCATCCCGCCGGCGGCGGGGCCAGGCGCCAGAACTGCTCGGGGACGCGACCCTCCATACGGGCGGTCAGCGCGTGGTCCTGCTCGAGCGGGGCGATCTGCGACGTGTAGCACCAGATGGCGCGCCGCTTGCGCTCCTCGTCGGGCGTGTGCGGGACGATGGCGGGCGTCGGCCAGGGTTGGGCGCGCAAGAGCTTCGCCACTCGCCAGGCGAGCATGCCGGGGAGGTGCTTGTAGCCGTGGTCCTCGTAGCAGAACCACTCCCGGTCGGGCTGGTCCTTCCGCACCAGGAGGCACGCGTCGTGCACCATCACGTGGTCGGGGTTGGCCAGGCCCATGGGAAAGAACACGGACGTCGGATCCACCTCGGCGATGGCGACTCCGAGCACGGGTGCGACCTGCTGCGGCGTCGGCCGGTCCGGCGGCGCCAGGTACTGGTGGTCGGAGAACTCGAGCCACGTATAGGCCGAGTCGAGAACCGCCATGGCTGCCGCGTCCTCCTCGCGTCGCACGGCCACCACGTCGTCCCCGGCCACGAAGCCCCCCAGGGCGTCCCACTCCGACGGCACCTCGGGGTAGGAGGGCGGACGGCCGGCCAGCACGGTGACGACCGTGGTGTCGTCATAGCTGGCGATCAGATGGCCCGCTCCCATGGCGGCATCGTCGAAGTGTGGCGAGACGACGAGGATGCGGCTGAATGCAGCGGGGTCGACCTCACCCCAGGTCGGCTCTGCGAACGCGGTGCTCATCACCGGATCATACGGGCACGTCGTCGATGTGACCGGCGACGTGGCGGCGGAAGACGGGGAGCAGCGCGCCGATGACGGCGGCGCCGACAATGCAGGCGAGCCCACCCGAGACGACGGAGAACTCAATGTTGGTCAGCGTGGCGACAGCACCCGACTCCATGTCGCCGAGGCGCGGGCCGCCCTGCACGACGGCCATCTGAATGGAGGACATGCGGCTGCGGAACCGCTCTGGGATCGTGCTCTGCAGCATGGTGTTGCGCAGTACTGCGGAAATGACATCGGCCCACCCCGCCACGGCCAGCAGGACGAGCGCGACCCAGAGCGTGTCACTGAACCCGAAGAGCGCGATGGCCGCACCCCAGACCGAGACCGCGACGATCACCGCCCAGCCCTGGCGCCGGAGGTTGGCCACCCATCCCGTGGTGACCGCCCCGATGAGCGCGCCGACGCCCGGCGCCGCGTAGAGGAAGCCCAGGGTGATGGTGCCGCCCCCGAACACGGCGCCGGCCATGGCCGGGAAGAGGGCCCGGGGCATGCCGAAGACCATGGCGTTGATGTCGATGAGGTAGACGCCTTGGAGCGCTTGGCGGGAGCGCAGGTAGCGCAGGCCCTCCCTGGTCGACTGCCAGGGCGAGAGGCCGCCGGCATCGTGGGCCGGTGGGATCGGGCGCAGCATGGCCGAGGTCACGGCGGCTACCACGAACGAGGCGGCGTCGAGCCCGAAGACGAGCGGGAGCCCGATGCCGAGGAGGAGCCCCGACAGCGCGGGCCCGACGATGACGCCGACCTGGAAGACGATCTGCGTCATGGCGGCCGCGGCAGCCAGGTGCCGCCGCTCCACCATGCCGGGCACGGCCGCCAAGCGGGCGGTGCTCGAGAAGCCGAAGAGGCCGGCGGCTAGCGCGCTGACGACATAGAGCACGACCAGCGACGGGTGGGCCACGGCGGCGTTGACGGCCATCGCACCGCTGGTCAGCATGAGAGCCACGGCCGTCCACACCATGATCCGGCGCTTGTCGACCGAATCCCCGATCGGCCCCGCGGACAGGGCGCCGGCGAGGAAGGGGAAGAGCTGGGCCAGGCTGATCGCCCCCACCTGCAGCGTGGAGTGCGTCATGGAGAACACCTGGTAGGGGATGGCGACGACCGTCAGCTGGGTGCCGATGACGGAAATGAGCTGACCGACGAAGAGGAGGCGGAAGTCCCGGCTCTCCCGCAGCGGGGTGGTGTCCACCAGGATCCGACCCGGCATGGCCGTCAGCCTACGGTCGGGGCCGGCGCAGGCCCGACGTGATCAGGAGAGCTTTTGGCCGAGCTCCGGGACGGAGATGTCCCAGGCGGCGGGCCAGTCCTTGGTGCGCAGCAACGCGTCACTGCCGCCGTCGCAGAAGACGACCGACCCACAGAAGAAGGTGCCGTCGGGACCCAGGAGTAGCTCGACCACGGCGGCGATCTCATCGGGCCGCCCCGGGCGCCCGACGGGGATGGGCAACATGTCGAGCATGGGACCGGCTTTGGCATCCGCCCGCATGCCGGCCACCATCGGGGTGTCGATCATGCCGGGAGCGATGGCATTGAGACGGATACCCGACCCGGCCCAGTCTGGCCCCGTGGCGTTGCGGCGCACCCAGTAGGCCACGGCGAGCTTCGTCGCCGGATAGGCCACCAGGGAGCCACGGGCGTCGGCGATCTCTGCACTCAGCCGCTCGTCGTGTCGGAGGCAAGCCTCGACGAGGTCGGCGGGGATGGCGGGTTGGACGGTGGTCGAGTTCGAGCTGATGGCCACGGCGGCGCCGCCGGGGCGGAGGTGCGGACGCAGACCCTCGAGCAGGTCCACCGTGCCGAAGTAGTTCACGGCGGCCAGGAGCGAGCCGGCCCGGCCCGGCAGCCCGGCCAACCCGGCACACGTGACGATGCCGTCCAGGACGCCGCCGCTCTGTTCGGTTGCCCTGACCACCGCGTCCCGGCGTCCGTCGGGCGTGGAGAGGTCGGCGACGATGTCCGTCTCGTCCTTGTCGATGCCCACGACGCGCCAGCCTGCGGCGCGCAGGCGGGTGGCGGTTGCCGCACCGATGCCCGAGGCGGCTCCGGTGATGACGACGATGCGCTCAGGCAGCGCGGCGCGCCTTGAGCAGAGCCAGCGCCTTGTCGGCGTGGGAGTCCATGGAGATCTCGCTGTGTAGCACCTCCAGGATCGTGCGGTCGGTGTCGATCACGAACGTGGACCGCTTGACCTTCAGGAAGCTGACGCTGCGCTTGACGCCGAATTGAGCGGCGACCTCACGGTCGGGGTCCGACAGGAGGGGGAAACCGAGCGACTCCTTCTTGTCGAATTGCTCCTGCTTCTCGACGGTGTCGGCGCTGATGCCGACCGGCTGCGCCCCGACCGCGGCGAATTCGCCCGCCAGGTCGCGGAAGTGACAGCTCTCCTTGGTGCAGCCATAGGTCATGGCGGCCGGATAGAAGAACAGCACCACGGGCCCATTGGCGAGGAGATCACTGAGCTTGCGTGGTGCTCCCGTCTGGTCGGGGAGTGTGAAATCGGGGACGACGTCACTTTTTTGCATCCGCTCAATGTAGGGCGAATGCGCCCGGTCGCGCCCGGCTACCCCTCGAAGCGGAAGCCGACACCCCGGACGGTGACCAGGTGCCGGGGGTTCGCCGGGTCGGGCTCCACCTTGCGGCGCAGCCGCTTTATGTGGGTGTCGAGGGTGCGGGTGTCGGTCAGCTCCTGGTCCCACCACAGTCGGTCGATGCACCAGTCACGCGTGACGACCTGCCCGCTGTGCGACATCAGGAGGGCCAGGAGGTCGAATTCCTTCCGTGAGAGCTCGACCGGGACCTCGTCCACGGTGACCTCGCGGCGGCCGGCGTCCAGCCGCACCGGGCCCACGGCCAGCACCTCCTCGTGGTGCTCGGCGACGGCGACGCCCCGCCGCAGCACAGCCCGCATGCGGGCGACGAGCTCGCGCAGACGGAATGGCTTGGCGACATAGTCGCTCGCGCCCAGCTCGAGCCCGAGCACAATGTCGACCTCGGAGTCGCGTGCGGTCACCATGATGATCGGGACCGGCTTGAGACTCCGCATCTGTTGGCAGATCTCGATCCCGGACTGGTCGGGGAGCATGACGTCGAGGAGCACGAGGTCCGGGTGCACGCGATGAAAGAGGCGGAGGGCTTCGTGGCCGTCGCCGGCCGCCTCCACCGCGAAGCCTTCGCGGGTCAACCCTGAGGCCAGGGCCTGACGGTAGGACTCCTCGTCGTCGACCACCAGGACCAACGGCCGGTTGTCCCGGGCGGGGCCGGGCGGAGTGGGCCGGCCGCTCACGGCCGGTGCATTTGCGATTGCCACGCTGTGTCCGGCTTCAGGCAGCGTCGTGGGGGACCCGGGGCGGCCTGAACGGAAGAAGGGCAGGCGACGACGGTGGACGGGGGGTGGTTCGCACCGGCGTCGCCTGTGCACGCGGGGAGGCGAATACCCGCGCCATGGTGACCAATGACCCGAGGACCCCGCTGCGGTGTGAGCGCAGCGGTCGGATCCTGATTACCTCGGCCAGTGCTTCCTGGCCGCGATGACGCCCTGCACCAGGAGTGGAACGATCCTCCCGGCGTGTGTGACCCATGATTCGATCCACGGTCGCCATCGGCCCACACGCTACGAAGCCGAGGTGAACGTGCCGTGAAACCGTTGCAACCAACAAGTGTGCTGAAGATGAACTCTTCACGGTTCCGGCCCTGCTCAGAGGATTACGCTCCCTGTCACACGAGTGGGAGGTACCGAATGACCGAGGCCATGGGCCACGGCGTGAACCAGCGCAAGGCCATACAGATGACACCCGCCGAGGTGGATGGGTTCCTCGCCGAGAGGCGCAACATGACGATGTGCTCCCTGTCCCCCGACGGGTCCATTCACGCGGTGGCCATGTGGTACGGGTTCCTGGAGGGTTGCATCACCGTGGAGACGAAGGCCAAGTCCCAGAAGGTCCAGAACCTGCGGCGCAACCCGCACCTGACCGTGCTCTTCGAGGATGGCGACTACTACGACGAGCTCCGGGGCGTGGAGCTCGTCGGTCAGGCGGAGATCGTGGACGACCCCGACAGGTTGTGGCAGCTCGGTATCAGCGTCTACGAGCGCTACAACGGGCCCTACACCGACGAGCTCAAGCCCATCCTCGAGATCATGCTGCACAAGCGGGTGGCGGTGAAGCTCAACGTCGAGCGCACCGTCAGCTGGGACCACCGCAAGTTGGGATTGCCGTCGACGCGACCGACGACGTGAAATTCAGCATCCGGCAGCCGGTGGCAGTCCCTCCGGCCCGGGCCATGGCGGCGTACGGCTCTCCGACGTTCTACGAGGGGCGTCCGGCGCGCGATGACATCGAGGTTCGTGAAGTTGTCCGCCACGAGGCGAACCCCGAACGCGTCCTGCTCGAGGTGCGATTCGCATTCACCGGCTCGGTCTCGCCCGCTGTGCGGGCGGTGGTGGATCCCGGGAAAATGTCGTGGATCACTCGCACTGAGTTCCTGCTCGCCGAAGGCCGTTCCAGTTGGACCGTCCTGCCGGACCATTATTCGGATCGGCTGAGCGCCAGCGGGACCTACCGGTTCGAGGAAGCCGGGTCCGGCGCGTGCGACGTGGAGGTCGAGGGTGACCTGAGGGTGCGCGTCCCCATAGTGGGCCGTTCCGTCGAGAAGGTCATCGTCGGCGACCTGCGCGCCTACATCGCCGACGAGGTGGCGGGCATCGCCGGCTGGGAGGGATGACCTTCAGCGCGCCGGCTGGTCGCACACCTTGAGCATCTGCGTCATGCCGTCCTCAATGCCGCCGGCCAGGACGTCGATGTCAGGTGTCGAGTCGTAGTCGCCGGTGATACCGAAGTTGACCTCGCCGTCGTACGAGAAGATGGCGATGCCGAGCCGTATCTGGCCACCGAGCGGGACGTAGGGGAAGGCCCGGATCATCCGGCGGCCCGCCGCATAGAGCGGGAACTGTGGGCCCGGCACATTCGTCGTGACCGTGTTCACATTGCGCTGGGCCGCTCTGGTGGCAAGGCGCATCCCCAGCGCCAGGAGCATCGGCGGCGCGAAGCCCGACATGGAGGTGAGCGCCTCTCCCGCCAGGGCTTGGCTCGAGTCCTTGAGGTCCTTCATCTGCTCGGTGATTACGTGGAGCCGCAGTGTGGGGTCGTCGATGTCGACGGGAAGCTCGGCGAACATGGCGGAGACCTTGTTCTCGTAGGTGCCGTCGCCGACCGCCTTGCCGGACGAGTCGCGCGGCCGGACCGAAACAGGCACGAGCGTGCGGACCACGCGTTCCACATCCTCGTCGCGCGCGAGCAGGAGCTCGCGGAAACCGTTGGTGATACTGGCCAGCACCACATCGTTGAAGGTCCCACCGAGCGCTTGGCGGACCCGCTTAATGTCGCTCACCGATGTGGTGGCCCAGGCGTAGCGCCGGTGAGGGCCGATTGGGCCGTTGAGGCTGGAGAGCGGCGTGGGGCGGACCAGTCCGCCGAGGGAGAACAGCCCTCCGGCGACCTCGAGCGCGTAGCCCACCATCCGACGCACGGCCCGCGTCTGCGCCCGCGCCGCTCGAACCTGCTCATAGGGCGACAGCACGACGTTCTCCAATGCCTCGAGCGCGAGGTGGAGCCCGGTCGGTTCGGGCCGCGGCGTCCACTCCGACGGCTCCGGGCGCACCGCATCCGCTGTGAGGTCCATGATGACCGCCAGCAGATCGGTGCCCGAGATCCCGTCGACCAGCGCGTGGTGCGTCTTGGCCAGCATCGCCCAGCGGCCGTCTTCGAGGCCCTCGACAACCCAGATCTCCCAGAGAGGCTTAGAGCGGTCGAGCTGCTGGGCCATGACGCGACCGACGAGCTTGCGGAGCTCGCTCTCGCCGCCCGGGGAGGGGAGCGCCGTATGGCGCAGGTGGTACTCAATGTTGAAGTACGGGTCGTCGACCCAGACCGGACGCCCCAGCTCGAAGGGTACGAAGCGCACCTTTTGGCGGTAGCGCGGGACCAGGTCGAGCTTGGAGTCCACCATGGCGACGATGTCGCCGAAGGGCGGCGGCGGGCCCTCGAAGATGGCGACCGACGCAATGTGCATGTGGGAGACGTGGTCCTCAATGTGGAGGAACGATGCGTCCAGCGGACTCAGGCGATCAGGACTCATCGAGCCTCCCTTCAGGCTTCCCCGGCTCGCAGCGTACCCCCGGGGCGCTCCGTCTTCCCGGGCGTTCAGCCGGCGGAGGCGGCGGCGAGCGGGTGGCCGAGGGAAGCGAGCTCCGGCGTGGCGAGAATGTGCTCGCGGGTCTCTTCGTATGCAGCCTCGATCACCCGCGGACTGCGGTCTTCGGCCATGGCGCGCAGCCCCATGGCGCGGCGCGACTTGGCGCCGGGCTCCAGGCTGATCACCACGACGCCTGCTTGCTCCAGCCGCGTGATCTCGCGCTCCATGCGACGGTGCACGGTGCGACGGATCCACCCGTCGGCCCCGTTGGCACTGCCGTGGGCGGCGGACATGGAGGAGATGACGACCACAACGTCCAGATCCTCGTTTCGCAGAACGTCTGCGTTGGTGGCCGAATGCACGCCGCCATCGACGTACTCGGTACCACCGATGTCCACGGGCTGGAAGTAGCCGGGGATGGCGCACGACGCCAGCACGGCTGCGGCCAGGCGTGCTGGCGGTGCGCCGTCGCGCCCGAAGACGACCCGGGCCCCGTCCGATCGCCGGACGGTGCAGATGCGCAGCCCCCTCGGCCAGCGACTGCCCATGTGTTCGTCGAGACCCCGGGCCCGCTCTGAGATGTCGATCCGGCCCCGGGGGAGCAGCGTCATGGCCGCCACGTCGGGCCGGAAGGCCAAGGGCCGGCGGATGGTGCGGGTGATGAGCGCGGTGGAGGGAAGGTTCCAAGGGCGCAACAACGAGCCGACCGACGGCGTCGGGAGTGGCTCCACGTCGGCGGGAAGGATGCGACGGAGGATGGCCCCGCCCCGCCGTGAGGGCGGCACCCCGTACAGCGACGCCGCAAGGTCGGTAGCGGGTACGCCGACCCGCAATGCCGCGGCGGTGACCGAGCCGGCCGAGGTGCCCACGACCATGGTCGCCTCACGCGGGTCCCAGCCCACTTCGCGCGCCAGGGCGGAGAGCACCCCGGCCTGGTAGGCCTGCCCCACGACACCCCCGGCGCCCAGCACCAGGCCGATCGAAGGAGTCTTCCGGCTCCCGAATCCTCCGCGGATCACCTTCATCGCCCCCTTTTTACCCCTCGGTGCAATGGTTTACCCGACGCTGCAATGGTTTGCGCGACCTGACCGGGGAGTTGCTGGTCAGCGCCGACGCAGGCGCCGGGCCGCATGCCCCGTTGCAAACGGTCGGATGGACCTGTGGTCAGGACTCCAGGAATCGGAGGACCGCGAGCACGCGGCGATGGTCCTTCTCGGACACCGGGAGATCGAGCTTGGCGAAAATATTGGCGACGTGCTTCTCGACCGCGCCCTCGCTGACGACGAGCGCGTTGGCGATGGCGGCATTGGACCGGCCCTCCGCCATGAGGGACAGCACCTCCCGTTCCCGTGTCGTGAGGACGGCGAGTGAGTCGGTTCGCCGGGTCGCCCCCATGAGCTGTGTGACGACTTCGGGGTCCAAGGCGGTACCTCCAACGGCCACCCGTTCCAGTGCCTCGACGAAGTCGCTGACATCAGCCACCCGGTCCTTCAGCAGGTATCCGATCCCGGCGGCGTCGTCGGCCAGCAAGTCGGCCGCGTAACGGGTCTCGATGTACTGGGAGAACAGCAGGATGCCCAGCCCCTCGTGCCGGGCGCGGAGCTCCAGGGCCAGGCGGAGCCCTTCGTCGGTAAAGGTCGGTGGCATGCGGATGTCGATGACTGCGACATCGGGCGGATTCTGTGCCACTGAGCTGCGCAGCGCGGCCGGGTCCCCGACCGCGCCGGTGATTGTGAAACCACGGTCGACCAGCAGCTGGACGAGGCCGTCGCGCAGGATGGCGGAGTCCTCGGCGATGGCGATGCGAAGCGAGCAGTCGGTCACGATGTGAGGGGCAGGTCGACGGTCACGACGGTGGGGCCACCGGGCGGGCTGACCATATACAGGTGCCCGTCGACGGCGTGCACCCGGTCAACCAGGCCGGCCAGTCCGCTGGACGAGGAGCCGACGGTGCTCAATTGTGCCCCGCCGGTGCCGTCGTCGCGGACGACGAGGCGCAGCCAGGTCCCGTGTTGCGCGCAGGAGACCGAGGCCCGTGCGGCGTGCGAATGCTGGGCGACATTGGCCAGGAGCTCGGCGACGCAGAAGTAAGCGATGGCCTCAATGGCCGGCGTCGGTCGTGTCGAGACGTCCACCGAGAGTTCGGTGGGTACGGCACTGCGTGCGGCAAGTGTGGCCAGCGCTCCCTCCAGCCCGATGTCGAGGGCGGGCGGATGGATCCCCCGGGCGATGTCGCGTAGCTCAGCAATTGCTTCCTTGGCCCCCCGATGGGCGGCGTCGACGAGCTCGCGTACCCGGTCGAGGTCGACGTGCTCGGGGTCGTCCTCCAGTTTCTCCTTCGCCATACCCAACCGCATGGCCAGGGCCACCAATTGGGCCTGGGTTCCGTCGTGAAGGTCGCGTTCGATCCGACGCAGCGTCGCCGCGGAGGCATCGATCGTCTGCGTTCGGGCCTTTTCGAGCGAGCGAACCCGCGTCGCCATCGGGTCAGGTCCCAGCAGGCTGCGGATGAGCAGGCGATCGACGTTGACGAAGCCCCGCATCACCCAGGGCGCCGCAAAGAAGAAGATGGCGCCTAGGACGAGGCCAGCGAGGTCGCCAAAGAATCCGTTGTCGCTGAAGGCGTGTGACGGGAAGAACGCCGACGCGAGCCCCCACACCGGGGACCCGCTTCCGCCGCCGTGGCCGAAGAGGGGGTGCGCCAGGAGGACAAAGGCATCCCACCACAAGCTGAACGCCACAAAGACACCGAGAATGGACCAGGGCACTTTCAGCGCGAGATACGCCACCGCGCGCCAGGCCACCCGGTCCCGCACGCACGACTGCAGCCAGCCCAGGAAGCCGGGCCGCGACACGAAGGCTTGCGGGTCTTCGACGGACTCTCCGAGCATGCTGCGCACCAGGCTCCGCTGCATGCCACCGATGCCGCGGGCGCTGCGGAGGGACAGCGCGAAGATGGCGAAGCCGAAGAAGGTGATCGCCAGGACGAGCCCGACGCCCATGGTGCCTGCCACGAAGAACAAGCCGGCCCCGGCGAGCGCGGAGCCCAAAAGGAAGAAGCCCAATTCGGACCACACCCGCTTGGTGAAGGGCTCGTGCAGGATCGTCCTCGCGATTGCCTTCATGCGGAGGGTCTGGTCCTCGGTCATGGCCAGCGACAGCTCTCGCCCGCGGATGCGCACCCGGACGCTGCTGTCCTCGCTCTCGTCAGGACTCATGCGTCCCTCCGGTTGAGCAGGAAGGCCCCGAGTCCTAGTGCGGCGGCGCAATAGGCGAGCATGAGCACGACACCGATTGTGACCGACAAAGAATCACCCGAGTGCACGACGGCCGCAACCGAGTTGGCGAAGATGAATTCGGGGGCGAAACGCCCGATGCTCTCCGAAATGGAGGAGAGGAGGATGGACGCCAGCAACGTGCAGCCGGCGAAGACAGCGATGGCGCCGGCGGTGTGACGGATCACGGTGCCGATGCCCAGCCCGAGCAGGGCGAAGAGGGCCAGGAAGGCTCCCGACAGCGCCACCGCACGGAACACGCCCGGCTGGCCGAGGGACGCTGTGGGCGCGCCACCGGAAAGAACGGCCTGGCCCTCGAAGAACAGGATGAAGCTGAGCGCCTCGCCGATGACGAGGGTGCCCAGCCCAACCAGGATGACCTTGGCCGTCAACAGGACGCCGCGGCGCGGCATGGCGGCCAGGGACGAGCGGATGGTCCCCGTGCCGTATTCGCCGCTTATGGCCAGCACGCCCAGGACACCGAGGCTCAGGGAGCCGATCGCCAGGCCGGCCAGGGACGTGTTGGTGGGATCGAAGCCGCGATACCACGCGCGCGAATGATGCAAGGCGCCGTGGGTGGACAGGAACGTGACGAGCAGCGCCCCGACCACTGTGATGAGCAACGTCCATCGGGTGGAGCGCAACGAGACGATCTTGGTCCATTCGGATCGCAGGGCTTGGGGCAGGCCGGCGCGCCAACGTCCGGATCCGGCCGGGGCGCCTGTTCTGGTGAACGCGGGAGCTGCGACGGGGAGTGTCGTCATCGGTCTTCCTTTCAGCGAGTCGGCAGCGCGTCGGGCACTGCCACAAAATCGTGCGAGCGATATTCAACGGAGTCGCTGGTGAGATCCATGAACACGTCTTCGAGCGAGGCACGCAGTGGGGTGAGTTCGTGCACCGTGAGTTCCTGATCGGCCGCCAGCTCTCCGATGTCG
>DATCEZ010000102.1:0-6651 GCA_036509775.1 Acidimicrobiales bacterium | reverse complement strand
CCACCAATCTCGGCTGGATCGTGGTGGGCGGGTGTGCCGTGGCGCTGATCGTCGTCACGGTGGTCGCCACCCGCTACGGCCCGCGCTGGTGGAAGGCCGCCATGTTCGGCACGGCAGCGGCCATCTCCTACGCGTTCACGGCCGCACTTATCAAGGTGGTCAGTGACTACGCCGCCACCAACTGGGTGACGTTGTTCGAGCACTGGCAGACCTACGGCGTCATCGTGTTCGGCCTGGCCGGCCTCTTCATGACCCAGAACGCGTTCCACGCCGGCCCGCTGGCGGCCTCGCAGTCCACCCTGGTTCTGGTCGACCCGCTTGCCAGCATCTGCATCGGCATCGCGCTCTTCGGCGACTCCCTGCGCACGTCCGGCCCGTACGGCCCCCTCGAGGCCCTGTCTCTCCTGGTGATGTTCATGGGCGCCGTGTTCCTGTCCCACTCGCCGCTGATCACCGGCATCAGGAGCGAAGGCAAGGGTGTCGAGTACGACGAGATGCTGTCGCGCCGTCTGAAGCACCCGCATCACGCAGCGCAAGACTCTGTGGGCGACAGCGGGCTGCCCCCTTTCTCGTCAGCCTGATCAGGCCGGCGGGTCTCCCGCCCGCTCGAGCACGAGCCGCGTCATCGCAGCGAAGTGGTCGGGGTGCGACAGGTGGGCGCCGTGCTGCGCGTTGGCGATCTCGTAGACGACCGCATCGGGGACGTTGTCGCCCAGCCATTCCACCGTCCGTCGGTGATGGGGGGCTGACGTCGGGCCGCCGCGACCGAAGACAGCGGGCAGCTCGAGCGTGGTGACGTCGAAGGGTGGGCTCTCGACCCGCATGCCGCGCATGTCGGCCAACAGCGCCGGACCGTCGGCCCGTCGCTCCGCCCGGCCCCCCTCGGTCAGGCGGGCCCACGTCCCCTCGCCGACCACGCGGCAGAAGAACCGCTCCGCCTCGACGCCGGGGTCGTCGGACAGCGGGGGCCACGGGACCCCTCCCTGGCGGCGGAAGCCCAGCCACGGCATGGGCGGCTCGAACACCCCGATGGAGTCGAAGGCCGCGGGGGAGGACAGCGCGGTACCGAGCACCACGTTTCCCCCCAGGCTGTGCCCGATCGCCACCACGGGGCCGCCGCCGGCCTCGGCCCGTGCCGCCTCCGCCACGGCCAACAGATCGTCGATGTGGCCCTCGAGACCCACGACCCCGCCGTCCCGGGAGCCCTGGTAGCCCCGCCGGTCGTAGGCCAGGGTGGTGAACTCGGGGAGCCGGCGCATGGCGAGCCGGAAGCTGTCACACCGGTCGAGCGATCCGTGGACGAAGACGACGGTTCCCGCACCGGGTGTGGAGGCCGGCCGCGTGATGAAGTGGAGTGCAGCCGGATAGCTCATGGGCAGGGCAGACGCTACCTGGACTGCCCATGAGACCCGACCGCCGCCGGTAGGGTTGACCCATGAGCCCGTTCGGCAGCCCAGGGGGATCCTTCGGTCCCAACGCGTGGCTCGTCGACGATATGTACGACCGCTTCCTGGCCGATCCCGACTCGGTCAGCGAGAGCTGGCGGGAGTTCTTCGCCGATTACCGACCCGCTCCCGTCCCGGCGCCGCAACCCCCGACTCAGAGCCAGGTCGCAGCGCCGGCGGCCCCGGCTCCGGCTGCCTCCGGGGCATCGAAGCCGGGCCTGGCCGCACCGGCTCCGGTCGCGGCCGCCGCTCCTGCCGCCGCTCCGGCGGCGACGGAGAGAGAGAAGGAAGAGGCCACCCCACTGCGCGGCGCGGCGTCGCGCATCGTCGCCAACATGGAAGCCAGCCTGAGCGTGCCCACCGCGACGAGTGTGCGGACGGTGCCGGCCCGGCTCCTCGAAGTCAATCGCCTCATTCTGAACAACCAGCTGGCTCGGACCACGGGAGCCAAGGTCAGCTTCACGCACATCATCGGCTACGCCGTCGTGCGCGCCCTGCAGGACGTGCCCGCGCTCAACGCCGCCTTCGTGCCCGACATGGACGGGAAGGGCAAGCCGGGCGTCATCCACCACAAGCACGTGGGACTGGGCCTGGCGGTCGACCAGGAGAAGAGCGACGGGAGTCGTACGCTGCTCGTGCCGTGCATCAAGGATGCCGATGCGCTCGACTTTCGCTCCTTCGTCCTGGCCTACGAGGACCTCGTCCGCAAAATCCACACCAACAAGATCAGCCCTGACGACTTCGCCGGCACGACCGTGTCGCTGACCAACCCCGGGACGCTCGGCACGGTGCAGTCGGTGCCGCGCCTGATGCCGGGGCAAGGCGCCATCATCGGTGTCGGAGCGCTCGGCTACCCGGCCGGCTTCGAGGCGGCCGATCCGCGTGTCCTGGCCCAGCTTGGCCTCGGCAAGGTCGTCACGCTTACCTCCACCTACGACCACCGCATCATTCAGGGTGCAGAGTCGGGCCTCTTCCTCGGCCGGGTGGCGGCCCTGATCACGGGTGCCGACGGCTTCTACGACGACCTGTTCGAGTCGATGGGCGTGCCGTACGAGCCTGTCCGCTGGCAGGTCGACAACAACGCCGGCGCCGGGAGCGAGGAGGGGGAGCACCAGCGCCTGGTCAAGCAGGTTCATGTGCAGACCCTCATCAACATGTACCGCGTGCGCGGCCACCTCATCGCCCATCTCGACCCGCTGGACGCCGAACCGCCGCACATCCACCCCGAGCTCGACCCGTTGACCTACGGGTTGACCATCTGGGATCTGCCGCGCCAGTTCGTCGCCGACGGCCTCGCCGGGCGCGACGTCGCCACGCTCGACGAAATCCTCCACGTGCTACAAGACGCCTACTGCCGGACGCTTGCCATCGAGTACATGCACATTCAGGACCCCGAGCAGAAGCGTTGGATCCAGCAGCACGTCGAAGGTCAGCCCACGACCCTCAACGTGGAGGAGCAACGGCACATCCTCGGGCGGCTCAACGCGGCCGAGGTCTTCGAGCGCTTCCTCCACACCCGCTACGTCGGGCAGAAGCGGTTCGGCCTGGAAGGTGCCGAGTCGACCATCGTCCTGCTCGACGCGCTCCTCGACGTGGCCGCGGGTTCGGGCGTCGCCGAGGTCGTGATGGGCATGGCACACCGTGGCCGCCTCAATGTCCTCGCCAACATTGTCGGCAAGTCGTATCGCGAAATCTTCGAGGAGTTCGAGGGCAACCTCGATCCCGACTCGGTCCAGGGTTCCGGTGACGTGAAGTACCACAAGGGCGCCCGCGGCGTCTTCCACGGCAGCGCCGGCGAGGAGCTCCCCATCACCCTTGCCTCCAACCCCTCGCACCTCGAGGCGGTGGACCCGGTGGTCGAGGGCATGACGCGGGCGAAGCAGGACCGGATCTCCCCGCCCACCGACGGCACGCCGGCCGCTGCCGCGGATGGCCTCGACGGGTTCCCCTGTATATCCGTTCTCGTCCACGGCGACGCGGCGTTCGCCGGTCAGGGGGTCGTGGCCGAGACGCTCAATCTGTCCGGGCTCTCCGGCTACCGCACGGGCGGCACCGTGCACGTCGTGATCAACAACCAGCTCGGCTTCACCACGGCACCGGCATCGGCTCGCACCTCGGTGTACCCGACGGACGTGGCGAAAATGGTGCAGGCCCCCATCTTCCATGTGAACGGCGATGACCCCGAAGCGTGTGTGCGGGCAGCTCGGCTGGCCTTCACCTTCCGGCAGACCTTCCACAAGGACGTCGTCATCGACCTGGTCTGCTACCGCAAGCACGGGCACAACGAAGGTGACGACCCCAGCTACACCCAGCCGCTGATGTACCAGCGCATTGAGGCGAAGCGCTCGGTCCGCAAGCTCTACACCGAAACCCTGGTACGCCGAGGCGACATCACGCTCGACGAAGCGGAGTCAGCCCTCGACGACTTCAACGCCAGCTTGCAGGTCGTCCTCGACGAAGTGCGGGGCGAGCCTTCCCTGGCGCCGACCGAGCTGCCGGCACCCGAGCCGAGTCCCGTTGACACGCCCTCGGTGCAGACGGGCGTCGCGCCCGATGTCCTGCGGGCCCTGTCCTCGGTGGTGCGGTCCGTGCCTGACGGCTTCATGATCCACCCGAAGCTCGAGCGCCAGTTCGTCCAGCGGGACCAGCTGGTTGCCAGCGGCCAGGTCGACTGGGCCCTGGCGGAGGCCCTCGCCATCGGCTCGCTCATGTACGAGGGTGTCAACGTCCGCCTGACCGGTCAGGACACCAGGCGCGGCACGTTCAGCCACCGCCACGCCGTCCTGGTCGATTACTCCAACGGTGAGGAGTACGTCCCGCTGGCGCATATCCGCGATGGCCTGCACCGCATCGGTGCTGACGCCTTGGAGCCGCCCCAGTCGATGGGGAACTTCACCGTGCGCGACTCCCTGCTGTCGGAATACGCGGCCGTGGGCTTCGAGTACGGCTACTCCGTCGAGGCACCGGAGGCACTCGTGGCCTGGGAGGCCCAGTTCGGCGATTTCGCCAACGGCGCCCAGATCATCATCGACAACTTCATGGTGGCGGCGGAGAACAAGTGGGGGCAGTTCGCCGGCCTGACGCTCTTGCTGCCGCACGGATACGAAGGACAGGGCCCCGAGCACTCATCGGCACGCTTCGAGCGGTTCCTCGCCCTTTCGGCGCGGGGGAATCTGCGCGTGGCGATTCCGTCGACATCGGCGCAGTACTTCCACCTTCTGCGCTCACAGGCGAAGACGACGCCCAAGCGGCCGCTCGTGGTGGTGACGCCCAAGTCGTTGTTGCGGGCCCACGCCTCGCGGTCCACTTTCGCCGAGCTGGAATCGGGCTCGTTCCAGCATGTGATCGACGACGCCTCCATTGAGGATCCGTCGACCGTCCGTCGCATTGTGCTGTGCAGCGGGAAGATCGCCCATGAGGCGCTACAGCACCGGGCCGAGCTCGAGCCCGCTGAGGGCTCCGGTGTCGCCGTGGTGCGGGTCGAGCAGCTCTACCCGTGGCCCCTACCGCTGCTGACGGCGGTCTTCGAGCGCTATGGAGAGGCCTCCGAAGTGGTCTGGCTCCAGGAGGAGCCCGAAAACATGGGAGCCTGGTCGTTCGTGCACGCCCGACTCCATGCCTGCCTGCCCGAGCGGCTGCGCCTCCGTCACGTCAGCCGGCCCGAATCGGCCAGCCCCGCCATCGGGAGCGCCGCCCTGCATCAGTTGGAGCAGGCCGATCTGTTGCGACGTGCCATTGGCTGAAACGCACCACGTTGTGGTGGACGGGTCGAACCTTGCCACCGAAGGACGAACGTTCCCCAGCCTCAAGCAACTCGACGAGGCGGTGCGCGCGTACGCCTCCGAAGACCCCGACGCCAGCATCATCGTCGTGGTCGACGCCACGTTCGAGCACCGTGTGGACGACGCCGAGCGCGAAGAGGTCCGCGTGGCCATGCTCAACGGCGAAATCATTTCGCCCCCGGCGGGTGCCATCGGCCGCGGTGACGCCTTCGTGCTGCGGATCGCCGAACGGACCAGCGCCACCGTCCTCTCCAACGACTCCTTTCAGGAATTCCACGGGGAGCACCCGTGGCTCTTCGACGACGGGCGCTTAATCGGCGGCAAGCCGGTGCCCGGTGTGGGATGGATCTTCACGCCCCGGCTGCCCATTCGCGGGCCCAAGAGTCGGGCCGCCACCGCGGAGGCCAGGGCGAAGAAGGACCCCGACTCGGCTCCCGCCAAGGCGGCCGAGCTGGCCAAGGCGGCCAAGAAGGCGGCCAAGAAGTCGTCCAAGGCGCGCAAGAGCGCCACCAAACCGGCGCCGCCGGTCGACACCTCATGGCCGATCACGCCCACGGCGCCGCCCCCGGGTCGCGCCAAGGTCAACCCGGAGTTCTCGAGCGCCATTGACGAGGCAGTCGAGGAGGCGCTGCACCCGCCGGCTCCGGAGAAGTCCCGGGGCGCGGCCAAGAAGAGCGCCGCGGCGAAGAAGCCTGCACCCGAGAAGAGGGCGAAGGCCAAGGATGCTCCACCTCGGGGGGCCACTGGCGGCGACGCCGGCGGGCGCGCCGGTCGTCGTGGAGGGAGGAACCAGCAGCAACGGCCCACGCCACCACCCGCGGTGAACGAGCCGCTGACCTTCATCAACTTCGTGGCGGCCTTCCCGGTCGGGAGCACCATTGAGGGTGAGGTGGTGTCATTCACGTCACATGGGGCGATGGTCGATGTCCCGTTGCCCGGCGGCGGAGCGATGCACTGTTACATCCCGTTGACGGCCATGGGGACGCCGCCTCCGACCAAGGCGCGTCAGGTGTTGAAGAAGGGGGAGGTGCGCCCCTTCGTGTTGGCGGGGCTGGACCCACCCCGACGTGTGGCGGAGCTGGCGATCGAACACGGCGCCAGCGCGCCGTCGACCGAGAAGCCGGCCGCTACCAAGGAGGCGGCCGCACCGACGGCTAAGCGCGTCGCCACGACGAAGACGGCTCCGTCGAACAAGAAAGCCGCCGCCAAGAAAACGGCTGCCCCGGCAGAGAAGGCGCCCAAGAAGGCAGCCAAGAAGGCAGTGGCCGCGGCCAAGAAGGCGCCGAAGAAAGCCGCAGCGAAGAAGGCCGCCAAGGCCAAGAAGGCTCCCGCCAAGAAGACACCCGCCAAGAAGGCGCCGGCCAAGAAGGCGCCGGCCAAGAAGGCCCGCAAGGCGCGGGCCGACTGAAGGCCGGAACACACCA
>DATCEZ010000101.1:0-3445 GCA_036509775.1 Acidimicrobiales bacterium | reverse complement strand
CATCGCCCATGCAGCCTTTGACGTGACGAAATGACCCTCGACCAGCAGGAGAGGTTCGGACCGATCGACTTCGATTGGTTCCACCAGGAGCACCTGCCCGTGCTCTTGGACCAGCGCGGGGACGTTTTCACGGATAGCGACGCCGCGGTCGTCCGTCCGTTGGCGTTCCAGCTCTCCGACGGGAGGTCGTACACCTACGTGCCCGACGGCAAGACGTTCTCGGTGCGGCCGGGCACGGCCCTCGCGCACACCGTAGTCGAGCTGGCCCCCGACGCCTGGACGGCCTTCGCCTGGGAGCTGAAGACCTGCTTCGCGCTCCTCTACGCCGAACAGCTCTCGGTCACGCAGGGCAGCTTCGGTCAGGTGGCCCGCTGGGAGCCCCCGCTTCGTGTGGCCTTGAGTGATCAGGTGCTGTTCGACCTCGACACGCCGGTTCGCATCGACGACGAAGACGGCCACGACATCGACTTGGCGCGGACCTTCACCCTCGAAGACCCTCCCGACGTGATCCGGGACTTCCTGCACCGGACAGGCTTCGTGCACCTCCGTGGCGTGCTCGACGCCGACGAGGTCGGCGCCCTCAGGTCCGAGGTGGAGTTGGCCGTCGACAGGGCGCGGCCTGACGACAGGAAGTCCTGGTGGACGACCGTGGACGGGCATGAGGTCTGCAACCGGGTGAACTATCTCAACGAGAACTCGGAGCGGGTCGCCGCGCTGGGGGCCGATTCCCGCTTCCTCGCCATCGCCGCCCTGGGCGGCCCCGAGCTCCGCGACGCCCACGATCGCCTCGACGGCAACGGGGTTGTCATCAAGGTGCCGGGATCTTCCGGCGGCCTCGCCGACCTCCCCTGGCACCGCGATTGCGGCATGGGCGACCACTCGGTCAAGTGCCCCATGCTCAGCGTGGGGATTCAGCTCGATGCCGCCACCGCAGACACCGGCCAGCTCGAGATGATTCCCGGATCACATCGGGGCGCCTCCCGGTTGCCGGGCGCCCGCGAAGCTGCCCGGCACCCCGTGGTGGCGCTGACCACCGAACCGGGCGACGTCACGGTGCACTTCGGGCACACGCTGCACGCCGCCCCTCCGCCGAGAGACCCCCAGGCCTCGGGGCGGCGGGCGCTCTATCTCTCCTTCGTGCCGCCACTGACGTTCGAGATGGTCGGTCCCGGACAGGGCTACAACGACGTGCTCTTCACCAGGAGTGAGGGCCGCGTCCAGCACGTCGACCAGTTCAGCTGAGCAACCAGGACCGGTTACCGGCCGCGACGAAGACGCTACGGTGCCTGTGTCGCCGCAGAACCTGATCGGAGAGTGCACATGACCTCGAAGTCTGACTTCACGACCGAGGAATGGAAGCTGGTCCTGGAGGGGCCACCCAGCGCCGGGATGATCGTCGTCACGGCCCAACGAGGCGGGTCGTGGCGCGAGACCATCGCCATGGCAAAGTCCTACGTGGAGGCCCGCCAGCAGCACGGCAAGAGCGAGCTGCTCGACGACATTGTGGCGGCGAAGCCCGAACGGGATCACACGCACTACCACTCGCTCGAGGAGCTCAAGACGCACGAGCTGCAACTTTTGCGTGACGCCGTTGCCCTCCTGGCCGCCAAGGCATCCGTGGAAGAAGTCGGCGAGTACCGCCGCTTCATCATCACGCTGTCACAGCACGTCGCCGCGGCCCACCGGGAACACGGTGTCGAGGTGAGCGAGGCCGAGCAGGCCGCCATCAACGACATCACCGAAGCGCTCGGCGTCGCCGGCGCGTAGGAGGCGTCGGGCCCCGGCCGGTGCCTACGAAGCAGGCCCGGTCAGATCCATCCGGAGACGCGTCAGGGTCGAGGACGCGATCCGCCACTCCCCGCCCACGACTTCGTAGGTCTCGTGATAGTGGCCGTCACCCCGCATCCGGGTGCCGTCCGGCCACACGATCTCGTCGTGCAGCGCCCAGATGCCGGTCGCCGTGGTCGGTGACGTCAGGGTGATTTCGGGCATGTGGCCGTGGTGCACGGTGACGGCCTCGGCCAGCGTCTGCTCCAAGAACGCCATGAACGCGTCCGCGCCGGTGACGACGCCCCCGCCCGATTCCGTCGTGTCCATGACGACCTCGTCGGTGAAAACCTGGCGCATGCCCGCCCAGTCCTTGGTGTCCATGGTCCGGAAGTAGCGCGCCTTCAGCTGCTTGATTGCCTCGACGTCGTCCATCTGCACCTGCCTCTGGCAGTCAGGGGTAGCGCGCGGCCCGGTTTCCCGGTCCGTGGAAGACACCGGGTACCGCGTCGGGGTTCTCCACGCAGCACTCGCACTCGAGCCCGTCGGGATCCCGGAAGAAGAGGCTGAGCATGGGTCCGAAATCGGTGACGAAGTCGTCGGCCAGGCCACGCTCCATGAGACGGTTCCGGATCTCTTCGAAATCCTCGATGGATGCAGCCTGCAGGGCCAGGTGGTCCAGCCGGCCGCGGCCGAACATCGGCGTCTGGCGGTCGGCCTCGGTGTTCCCCGCAATCTCGAAGACGTTGAGCTCGGCCCAGTCGCCGATCTTGATGATGGAGAGGCGGGGTCCCTCCCTGTCGGGCAGGGGCTCCGGCCCGTCCCGGAGGATCTCGGCGTCGAAGACGTCGCGGTAGAAGTCGTTCAGTCGGGTGGCGTCGTTGGTGATGACGGCGACGTGGTTGAGACCCTTGAGCAGCATGGCTTCCTCTCTGCGGTGGTGGTCAGTCGACGATCTCGCTCGTCTGCAGGACGGGCGCGATGGTCGTGTAGTTGGCGATGTCGGCGAGGATCTCGGCCGTACCCTCCGACGCCATGGCTTGGTTCAGCGCGTCAAGCGAGTCGAACGTCAGGTGCACCGCGGCCACGTTGGGGCCGTCGATGCCCTTGTCGATTTCCGCGCTCGTGGGATTCCAGGTGCGCACGCAGAGCGGCACGTGCGTCTCCCGGTAGTAGTCGTGGTCGAACGTCGCACCCTCGGCCGACGGGTAGAACACGGACACACGGATCATTGCAGGCTCCCTTGCTCGGTTCTCGGCCAGTCTGCCAGGTCAGCGAAAGTCGCGGCTTGCCGGCACCGACGTCCCCACCACCAGCGCCTCCACCCGCTCGGCGTCGAAGCTGACCGCGCCCTGGCCCTTGCGCACGCGCCCGCGGATCAAGAGCACGGGCGCGTGGCGGGCCACGTGCTTCCAGCGGGCCCAGGCGCCGCGGGAGAAGACCACGTTCACGTGACCGGTCTCGTCCTCCAGGTTGACGAAGACGGCGCCACGGGCGGTCTCGGGATGCTGGCGGTGCGTCACCACGCCGGCCACGGTGACCCGGTCCCCGTCGACGCACCCGGGCAGGTTGCCGGCCACCACCACCCCCATGGCTTCCAGCCGTTCCCGGGCCAGGTGCATGGCGGTGCGCTCGGGGGCCAGCCCCATCGCCCACAGGTCGTCCCCCACCGAGTCGT
>DATCEZ010000100.1:0-5673 GCA_036509775.1 Acidimicrobiales bacterium | reverse complement strand
CGCCGCTGATGATCTCGTTGTTGCCATCGGCGTAAAGATCGGCCACCGCCGCCGTCGAGAAGACCGAGTCTGAGAACCCCGGGAATCCGGCGAGCATTGCGCCGTTCGATGCTCCGAGGGCATAGGTGTTCTGTCCCAGCGAACCCGCTTCGATTCCGTACCCGCCGGCGTAGCTGCCCACGGTCATCGACGCCGTCACCGCGTTGTGCGGAGTGGGGTCAGTGCTCGGGTTGGTCTCTTGGACGAACCACTGGTCGCCGCCGTTGGGCGCAATGGCCTGGTAACCACCTTCAGTGGGTTGGGACACGTTTCCCGTGCCCACGTAGACGGTGTCGAGCCCGTTGTCGATCGGCGCCACCGAGGGGGACGAGTCGATCGCCGCGCCTGCGCTGTAGGGCCAGCCGGCGACGGCGGACCCGTTCGAGAGGTGGTACGCGTACACGTGGCCCGCCCGGTCGCCGACCACGACCGAGGGTTGTCCGTCGAGGTTGGCCACGTTGGGCGAGGAGTCGACGATGGGGTTGTTGGCGTCGTTGAGGGTCTGGGTCCAGGTCTGGTTCAGCGTGAAGCCCGACGCATGCGAGACCTCGTCCGCTTGGGCGCTACCGGTGCTCCCCACGACAAGGGTGGCTGTCAGTGGCAAGGCCATGGCCGCCATGGAAGCTGCGACGATCAGTCTGGGTGCACGTCTCACGTCAATCCTCCAAGGATTGGGGGGGCGGGAGTAGCCGTTTGCCGCCTCTCCAACGCCTACGCCGCTGACCGGGGGTTTGCAGCGCGCAGGTTCAAGACAACGTCGACTCGTTTACCCAACCAATCGGTATTTGACTCGCCAACCTTGAAGAATTGTCAATGTTCTCGGCCTTGCACAGCACGTGGCGGCATCGGGGGACGAACTGAGACGCGCCCCAATCCGGATGGGCGTTTCGAAATGGCACCCCCGTGTGGCGTGCGTTCTGCGCCTCGCCGGCCCGAGCCGATGCGTCGCCCTCAGTGCCTGCGGGCGACCACCGTGAAGAAGGTGACCTCGTTGGCCAACTCCGGGTTGGTCTCGGGGACGTAGTACTGCCGGTGGTAGCTGACCGTCGCGTTGGGGAATCCCAGCACGGCGAGCATGTCGGTGATGACGCCGGGAGGGAGCAACCACCAGCCGTTTGGATTCTCGCTCTTCGATGGGTTCCAGAACAGGACCGTCTTGTTGGCGTCCTCGGGCGAAACGAGGAGTGGCTCGACCACCACGATGGCATCGTCGGTCACGGCGGCGGCCTGCTGCATCGCCATGAACGGATCCCGCAGGTGCAGCAGGATCGAACCGAAGACGGACACGTCGAAGCGCCCCAGGTCCGGGGGAAGGTCGTAGACCGGAGCGTAGACGGCCTTCGCCGAGTGGCCGAAGGCATTCCGTACGTACCACCACGAGTTCACGACCTGTCCGGCGCGGGCAACCTGTTCCCGGCGCGTCTGCTCCAGATCGATCGTCCCCAACGGAATCAGATCGGTGGAGAGGTCCCATCCGATGTCGATGATGGTGACATCGGCCCCCTGCTCGCTCATGTAGTGCGTGAGCCAACCGCTGGCGGGGCCGTACTCGAACACGGTGCGCCCCTTCAGGTCGATCCCGCCGAGGTATTCCTTCTCGTTGCCGATGAGGTCCCACGGGCCCGTCACGAAGGTGCCGTCGGGCAGCAACACCGAATGGTAGAAGTAGCAGTCCTCGAGCCGGACGTCATCCCATTTGGCGGCGAGTTCGCGTTGGAAGTCCGGATCGAGTTGCCCTCTGTATCCGGGCGGCGGATCGGCGGGCCACATCACGAGTGGTTCCCGGCCCGGAATGTGATGGGCGGGGATCGGCAGGGGAGCGGGTCGCGGCGGCGTCGGGCGCCGCGGTGGCACGACGGGTGCCGACACCGCAGGTCCACCCAGTCGTTGCGCGAGCGGCCGCAGCACACGGGCAACGGGCTCGGGCAGTTTGCGGCCGACTGCCCGAAGTCGATCCACCGTCGACGCGGAAGATGAGTGCTGCTGCCCGTTCGTCAAGAATGTTCCTTCCCAGTCGCATTGAGCCCGGTGGCGTGCCAGCGAGCGCTCAGATACTAGACGAGCGACCCCAGCCACTCTGGGGCTCGTCGACCCTCGAAATCCCTGCACGACGCCGTCCATGACGGGTCTGACCGACCGTGCCGGCGCCCCGCATCGCACCGGCGCGGACCCGAAGACGGGACCCTTTCGCAGGTAGCATCGAGCTCCATGTCCGCTGACGTCTCTCAGAGCGGGGGTTCCGGTGACCCCAATGAGCCAGGGGCCGAGACTCCGACGACGGCGGACCAGATCCGGGCGGCTGACGCGCTGCAACAGGCTTTTACGCGACTCGCTCCGCAGGGCAGCGACGCCTGGAACTTCCTGGCAGCGTTCACGCACTTGGGTGATCGCTACGGCCCGTACCATCCCGGCGCCTCGGCACTCTCCGATGCCGTGGCGTCTGACCGTGGCGATGTCCGGCGCACCGGGCCGCTCGATCGCCTCCGTCCCAGACGGAACGCGGCAGGCCGCGCGCCCGACGGCGAGAAGACGGACCTCGAGGTGGCGATGGGACATGTCGTCGAGGCGTTCCGTTTCCTGTCGGCGCGCGTGGGGACGCTCGAGGCCCGCCTGGCCGCACAGGACCGACCGGTGGACGGCGCGGCATGGTTTGTGCCGGCACGCGAACTCGCACAACTCGCGGGACCTGTGGCGGCCCACGTCATGGGGTCCACGCCGGGTGGGGTGATCGTCCATGCCGACTGCGGTGAGGGCGACCTGCTGCACGCCCTGGACGCCCGCGGCGCCGAGAGCCACGGCGTCGAGCCGCGCGGAGCGGTGGCCCTGCGCGCCATTGAGCACGGGTGCTCGGTCACCATCGCGGAGGCATCGGAGTACCTGGCGTCGCGGGCCGAGGGCTCGGCCGGGGGCCTCGTGCTCAGCGGGGTGGTCGATCGCTTGCCGCTGTACGCGCTGCTCCCGCTACTGACCCAGAGCCGGCGTGCCCTGCGGCGCGGGGCTCCGCTGGTCCTCGTCTCGGAGGACGTGGCGTCTGTCCGGGCGCGCGAGGCCATTGCCCAGGACCTCGTCGCAGGCCGCCCGCTCCATGAGGCGACCTGGGAGCTGCTGCTGCTGCGCGCCGGGTTCGTCGAGGTGGCGCCTCTGCCGGTGGGCGCCCAAGGCGATGGCCGGGTCGCGCTGTCGGCCGTCGCTCCCCGGTGAGCGGCGTCCACCACTTCGTCCCGGTCCTGCACCGGGGCGATGCCGTGGGTCGGCATACTCTCGGGCTACGCGAGGCGAGCCGGAAGCGGGGCTTCCGCTCGGAGATCTTCGTCGACACCGTGGACGACGAGACGGCCGACGAGACCCTTCCCGTCCTTTCCTATCCGGAGCGGGCGGAGCCCGGCGACGTGGTCGTCTACCAGTTCGCCACGGCGTCGGCCATGGCGCCCTGGCTGGCCGGCCGCTCCGACACCCTGGTCGTGAACTACCACAACGTCACGCCGCCGGAACTGATGGCGCCGTGGGACAACCATCTGGCGCTGGGACAGCTCCGCGCCCAAGGTGACCTGCGCCTGTTGGCGCCGCGCTCCGCGCTGGCCGTCGCCGATTCCGTCTACAACGAGGGACACCTGACCGCAGCTGGGTTCGTGCGGACAGCAGTCGTGTCGCCATCGGCCGCCCTTCCGGAACTGGTTGGATCGGATGCCGCCGCGGTCTCCTCTGCGGCGGCATCCGCCACCCCGGGTCGCGGCGCGCGCTGGCTGGCCGTGGGTCGTGTCTCGCCCAACAAGGCTCTGGAGCACACCATTGCGGCCCTTGCCGTGGCACGCGCCCATGGGGATCCCGAGGCGACGCTGCAACTCGTCGGCAGGCCGGCCACCGCCTCCTACGTCGCCGCGCTGCACCGCTATGTGGCCGAGCTCGGTCTTGGCGATGCCGTGCAATTCGCCGGGCACGCCAGTGATGCCACCGTGGCGTCGGCTTATGCACGCGCCGATGTATTGGTCGTCACGTCCGAGCACGAGGGGTTCTGCGTGCCGGTCGTCGAGGCGATGGCGGCCGGAGTGCCAGTGGTCGCCTTCGATCAGGGGGCGGTCCCAGAAGTGCTCGGTGGCGCGGGGGTGCTCGTTGCCGACAAGGATCCCTACGCGCTGGCCACGGCCATCACCGCGGTGTTGCGGGACACGTCGCGACGCGTCGATCTTGTCGACGCCGGCCGGCAGCGCATGGCGGCGCTCCATCTGGAGACGGCTTCGGAGCGCTTCGTCGACCTGCTGACCCCCCTGGCCGCGCCAGCTGCCACTTCGCCGTGAGCGGGATTCATCAGTTCGTTCCCATGCTGCACCGCGCCGACGCCGTCGGGCGCCATACGCTTCGGCTGCGTGACGTCCTGGTGGCGCGCGGCATCCCGTCGCACATCTACGTGGAGATGGATGATCCGGCCACGGCATCCGAGACGCGCCCCTTCGCCCGCTACGAGGCCGAGGCCGAAGCCGGGGACGTGCTGGTGTACCAGTACGCCACCGCTTCGGGCTTGGGTCCCTGGCTCGGAACACGCGCCGAGACGTTGGTGGTCAACTACCACAACGTGACGCCACCGGAGTACTACGCGTCCTGGGACAACGGCATGGCCCGGCATCAGCTCTTGGCCCAGACGCAGCTGCGCGAGCTCGCGCCGCGCGCCGCGCTCGGCCTGGCCGTGTCGACCTTCAACGAGGCGGAGCTCCGGGAGGCCGGCTTCCGCCGCACCGCCGTCGTACCTCCGGCAGCCATGGTCGCGACCACGACGGCGCGCCGTCCGGGCTTCCGGGATCCGTCCGCCGGCGGGCGCTGGGTCAGTGTGGGTCGTCTCGCGCCGAACAAGGCGATTGAGTTGGCCGTCATGGCGCTGCTCGTCGCCCGCGCCCACGACGACCCAGCGGCGACCTTGCAGTTGGTGGGCCGGCCGGTCGTGCCGTCCTACACCGCTGCGCTGCACCGCTTCGTAGACGAACTGGGCCTGCGTGACGCCGTGGCGTTCCGGGGCGGGCTCAGTGATGCTGCGCTGGCCGATGCCGTGGCCGACGCCGACGTGTTCGTGCTTTCCTCCCGCCACGAGGGTTTCGGGGTGCCCGTCATGGAGGCGATGGCGTCGGGGGTGCCGGTCGTCGCCAACGACGCGGGGGCGCTGCCCGAGGTGGTGGGCGACGGGGGTCTCCTGGTCGACGCCGCAGATCCCTATGCGCTGGCGGGGGCGGTGGCCCGCCTGCACCGCGAGGCCGGGCTCCGGGAAGCCCTTGGGCGAGCAGCCTTGGAGCGGATCGCAACGCTCGACCTGCCCTCGGCGGCCGACCGCGCTGTCGACCTTCTGTCGTCGATCGCCACCGCCTGAGGGCGGATTCGACGGTCCACCAGCCGGAGATGCAGCCCCGGTAGCGTCGCAGCGGATTTTGTCGACGAGGCAGGGTGGCACGTGCGCATGGCGAGGCAGACTCGGAGGATCGGCAGCGTGGAGGGCAGGGCGGCGAAGGTGGGTGCCGTGACGTTCCGGCGGCTCCTCGTGGGTGCGGCCGGCGTCTCGGGCCTCGTGGCCGGCGGTGTCATTGGCGCGTCACCCGGGATTGTCGGTGCGAGTGTGGAGGCGCCCACCACGGTGACATTCACCACCGTCGG
>DATCEZ010000099.1:0-10117 GCA_036509775.1 Acidimicrobiales bacterium | reverse complement strand
GAGGCGGAGATCTTGCGCAGGTGCAGCGCCCGGACCGCGGCCTCGGCCTCGTCTTTGGGGCGCACCGCGGCCACGGCCTTGCCCGTGCGGTGGATCTGCCACGCCAGCTTGTCGGCCCGCTCGACGGTGTGACCGAAGATCTCCACGAAAGCCTGAATCACCGTCTGGAAGGTGGTGACGTCGTCGTTCCAGACGATGACGGCCCAGAGATCCTCGAACTCGAAGAAGGCGTCGAGGTCCTCGTCGGCCAGGACGGGGAGCTCAACGATGGTGCTGGGTTCGACTGTCCGAGGCATGGGTCTCCGTGGGCGGAACGGGGCGTGCGGAGCCAGAATCGGGCCCGTGAAAGTGTAGTCCTGCGGGTAGCGTGCGGACATGCGAGCCACCGTCCTCCAAGGACCGCGCACCGTCACCGTCGAGAACGTCCCCGATCCCGTCCTGCCGGGACCCGAGGGCGTCATCGTCACGGTGGAGCGCACCGCCATCTGCGGTTCCGACCTGCACCTGTACCACGACGCCCCGACCGGGTCGGGCATCCGCCTCGGTCACGAGGCCATCGGGACGGTGTCGGAGGTGGGGCCGCACGTGCGCAGCCTGCGGCAGGGTGACCGCGTGCTGGTGTCGGGCGTGATCGGATGCGGCATCTGCACGGCCTGCCTGGCCGGCCAGCCCAATGTCTGCCTCAACGACAAGAACGCTGCCTTCGGGACGATGCCCGACCTGCCCGGGGGCCAGGCCGAAGCCGTGGCGGTGCCCTTCGCGGACCTCTTCGCCCTTCCCATCCCCGAGGGCATCGCGGACGAGGAGGCCGTCCTGCTCACCGACATCCTGCCGACGGGCTATCTGGGCGCCCTGCGGGCCGACATCCGACCGGGCGCCACCGTGGTCGTCGTGGGTCTTGGTCCCGTCGGCATCATGGCGCTCCAGTGCGCATCGCTCTTCGGTCCGGCGCGCATACTGGCCGTGGACGTCGTGCCTGAGCGGCTGGCCCGGGCCGAGCGCCTCGGGGCCGAACCGGTCGACGCCCGCGTCGCACCCGGCGCGCTCCAGGTGCTGGAGGCAACCGGGGGGCGCGGTGCGGAGAGCGTGATCGAGGCCGTCGGTGCGGACGCCACCATTGTGGACGCCGTGTCCAGCGCCGCCCCGGGCGGCACCATTTCGGTGGTCGGGGTCAACCTGGCCATGGATCTCGCCTTCCCCATGGCGCTCGTGCTCCTGAAGAGCCTCACGCTGCGCGCCGTGTTCGCTCCCATTCCGGGCACGTGGCGCGCCCTCGTCCCGCTGCTGCAGTCGGGTCGTCTCACCGGCCTGGGCGAGACCTTCACCCACCGGATGGGCCTGGAGCAGGCGCCCGAGGCCTACGAGTTGTTCGACTCGCGGGCCCACGGCGTCTTGAAGGTCTTGTTGACCCCGAACCCCTGAGCTCCCTCCGGCTCGTCGGGGGTGCGGTTGAGGACGAGCGGGAACTTGGTCATGCCGAGCTCGGGCCGGACGAGGAACCAGGGCGCCGGTGGGGGCACGATGATCGTCGTCAAGGCGTCGACGATCGGTTCGTAGTTGACCCGCCAGCCCTGGAAGTGGCGCCAGGCATCGTCGGCCGTGCGCTCGGCCGGGAAGTTGACCGACTCCAAGCGGCGGAACCCTTCGTCGAACTCGTGGCGCGCGAGGCGCACGCTGGCGGTGGGGAGCGGATCGTCGTCGTAGGGGATGCGCAGTGCCCGGGCCATGGAGCGGAGGCAGTTGATCCCCATGGACAGGCAGAGGCGGGCCTGGCGCGGCGTCTGCGAGGGACTGACGGCGTGGTACAGCGCCGCCGAGTCCATCATGGCGACGAGGCCGACGAGCCAGCTGCGGGTGGAGACCGGCGAGCGGAACCAGATCAGGCCGGGGTAGTTGGCATGGCTCTCGGAGACCGCTGCCGCCCAGCGCTCCCAGTCCGAGTACAGCGGCGGCAGCTCGTCCATGGTGTCCAGCCAGTGGGCTCGGGCCAGAATTTCGGGGCCCCAGGCAGGATCCCCCGACCGCGCCTCGAGGAGCGTCACCTCGGTCTCGCGCATGGAGAACTGGGTGTACAGCGTCGGCAGGTAGGCGATCTCGAGTGCCACGACGAGCAGGCCGATACCGGCGGCGACGACCTCGACCACCCGCGGGCCGGCATGGCCCGAGGAGACGATGCCCAGCGTGAAGACCGACGAGCCCGAAATGCCGAGTGCCGTCGCGAAGTCCACCCCCGCCGCGTACCACTCAATGAGGGCGACACCGAGGACGATGAGGCAGAGCCAGATGATGAAGAGGAACACCATGGCCGCCGGCCCGACGAAGGACAGGACACGGTCGCGCGTCTCGTAGTTCGGGAGCTTCGGGGCAAGACGGCGGGCCGATCCACCGAGAGTACGGGCCAGCATCCGCATGGCCGGAGACGATGTGACCCGGGGCACGACGAGGGCGGTGAAAACGCTCCAGGCAGTGGCGAGGACGAGGACGATGCCCAGCACGAGCGCGACCAGGCGGGCGACCGACTCCACGGCGTCATCCTGCCAGATGCCCGAGTGTGCTCACCCGGGAAGGTGCTCAGCGTGCAGCAAGCCTCGCCGCGGCCGGCCCGCTCGCAACCAGCGCGGCCGGCACCTCCACCGGGCGCGAACGGAGCAGCTCCCCGAGCCCCTTCGCCTGCGTGTCGAGTCGGAGGTTCGACGCGACGCCCCAGCCGAGGATGCCGTGGACCACGAAGTTGACCGCCCGCAGGTTCGACAACGCAAAACGGCTGATGGGGTACGGCTCGACCTCGGGCAGGAGGTCCTTGAAAAGGGCGGTGGAGAGCTCGTGCTGCAGCCAGGCCGCCACCGCGTCGTCGTCGGCCCAGACCCCGACGTTGGCATCCCCGCCCTTGTCCCCCGAGCGCGCACCGACGAGCACCCCCAACGGGACCACGACGGTGTCCCCCACCGGCGCGCCGGGCGCGGCGGGCGGCAGGAGCGCCTCGGCGGTAGTGGTGGCGGTGGCGGCGGCGTGGTCATCGAAGAGCCCGAGCGGCGTGGCCGGCACCGTTCGACTGTCGCACTCGATGTGCGGCGTCACGGCGCCGGCAGCGACGGTCGTCGGCCAATAGCGGGCGACGCCCTGGGCACCCGACGGCGCCGAGGTGAAGAACGTGCCCGGGTAGCTGGAGAGACTCGTCTCGACGACGGCGCCGGAGAAGGCCCGGCCGACGGCCTGCTCGTCGTCGCCGCGGACAGCCAGGCGGAGGTACGCCATGCCGCCACCGGTGAGATCGCCCGAGAGGTCCTCGGCGGTCTCGGCGAAGCCCTCCTGCCCGCCCGGGACACCGTCCCAGACCGTCTCGGCCGCGAAGCGCGCCTTCTCGACCGGCTGCGCACCGGTCAGCGCCAGTGTCATGGCGTTGCGCCAGCCGGCGTGGAGATTTGCCGTGACCTTCAGCGTGGTCGGGGGCGCCTCGCCTCGCACCGGTGCGATGCGCACCCGATCGGGTCCCTCCTGCGCCAACTGAATGCTGTCGAAGCGAGGGACGGCGTCCGGGCTGAGATAGCGCGGCCCACCGATTTCGTAGAGGAGCTGCGCCGTCACGGTCCCGACGGTGACCATGCCGCCGGTCCCGGGGTGCTTGGTGATCACGGACGAGCCGTCTGCCTGCAGCTCGGCCAGGGGGAAGCCGATGTGGGCCCGGTCGGGCACCTCCTCGAAGAACGCATAGTTGCCGCCGCAGCACTGGGCACCACACTCAATGACGTGCCCGGCCACCACGGCGCCGGCGATGGCGTCGAAGTCGCTGTCGGACCAGCCGAACGCGTGCAACGCCGGCCCGACGACCAGCGCGGCATCGGTGACCCGGCCGGTCACCACCACCTGCGCGCCGGCGGCGAGCGCGTCGGCGATCGGCCGGGCCCGCAGGTAGGCGTTGGCCGTCACCAGCGGTGCGTCGGCCGGAAGCACCTCGCCCGTGTCGAGGTTGACGAACTTCTCCCCTTGCGCCTGGAGCGCCGCAACGTCCGGCGTGATGTCGTCCCCCGAGACCGAGGCCACGTGCACGTCGAGGCCCTGGCGGCGGGCCAACTCCCCCACCGCGGCCGCCAGTGCCTCCGGGTGCAGCCCGCCCGCGTTGGACACGACGGTGATGCCCTTGTCGATACAGGTCGGCAGCACCTCCTCGAGCTCGCGCAGGAAGGTCCGGGCGTACCCCCCCGTGCGCTCCCGCGTCTTGTGCAGGATGTACATCGTCAGCTCGGCCAGCCAGTCGCCCGTGAGGACGTCGAGCGGCCCGCCGTCGACCATCTCGCGGGCGGCGTGGGTGCGGTCCCCGAAGAACCCGCTGCAATTCCCGACGCGCAGGACCTCCGGCGTCGTCATGTCGGTTCCACCGTCACCAACAGGTCGTGCACGTCGACCTGTTGCCCCGGTGCACAGTGCATCTGGGTCACGGCCCCGGCGCCGTTCGCCCGCAACGTGTGCTCCATCTTCATCGCCTCCAACACGACCAGCCCGTCCCCCTCGGCCACGACGTCGCCCTCGGCCACCAGCACCTTGGAGACGGTGCCGGGGAGGGGGGCGCGGCACTCGCCGGCCACACCGCCCCGCTCGTCGGTGGCATCGTCGGCGTGCAGGACGAAGCTGGACTGGCCCTCGGGCCCGTTGACGCCGACGTGCCGACCGGCCAGCCGGACCCTGTAGCGACGCCGGAGCCCGTCGTCGAGGGTGGCCAGGTCGACCAGCCCGTCGTCGCCACTCGCCGTGCCCACCGCGCGCCATTCGTCTCCGACCATCACCTCGGCGGGCTGCCCCGTCCCGCCGACGCGCGCCTGGAGCGTGCCGACGCCGTCGGTGAGCCGATCGACGTGCAGGGCCCGGCCCACGTTGCGCCAGCCGGCGGCGGGGACCGGGACGAGGCTGGCGGACGCGCGCTCGCCGGTCAGGCAGAAGGCCGCGGCGGCGGCGTGACGCCGCCGTACCTCCTCGGGCAGCGCAGCGTCACGCAGATCGGGCCGGCTGTCCAGGTAATGCACGTCCGCCTCGCCGGTCCCGAAGACGGCGTCGTCGAGCACCGCTCCGAGCAGGTCGCGGTTGGTCTCCAGACCGTCCAGCTCGAGCCCGCGCAACGCCCGCGCCAACCGGATGACCGCCGCCGCCCGGTCCTGACCGTGGGCCATGAGCTTGGCCACCAGAGAGTCGTAGGCGGGGCTCACCACGCTCCCGGACTCGATGGCGCGGTCGGTGCGGAGCCCCGGACCCTGCGGCCAGTGCACGTGCGATGCGGTGCCGGGCGTGGGCCGGTAGTCCTCCCGCGGCCGTTCGGCACAGAGACGGACCTCCACTGCGTGGCCTGACGCCCCCACGTCCGACTGGGCGAGCGGCAGCGGCAGGCCGGAAGCCACGGCCAGCTGCAGTCCCACCAGGTCGAGCCCCGTGACGAGCTCGGTCACCCCGTGCTCGACCTGCAAGCGCGTATTCATCTCCAAGAAGAAGAACCCATCGGCGTCGACCAGGAACTCGACCGTGCCGACGCCCACATAGTCGACGGCCCGCGCCACGGCGACAGCTGCATCCCACATCTGCCGGCGGACGGCATCCGCGACTTGGGTGGCCGGCGCTTCCTCCACCACCTTCTGGTGCCGGCGCTGCACCGAGCACTCCCTGTCGAGCAGGTGCAGGACCGAGCCGTTGGTGTCCCCGATCACCTGGACCTCGACGTGGCGGGGAGCCTCGAGATAGCGCTCCAAGAAGACCTCGTCCGAGCCGAAGGCAGCCACCGCCTCGCGCTGCGCCGCCGCCACGGCGTCGGCCAGCTCTCGCTCCTCGCGCACGAGGCGCATGCCTCGCCCGCCACCGCCGGCCGACGCTTTGACCAACAAGGGGTAGCCGACACCGCTCGCGGCGCTGCGTAGCGCATGCTCGTCCGCCTCCGGCCCCACGACGGCGCTCGGCAGGATGGGCACGCCGGCCTCGGCGACGAGCTCCTTGGCCCGTGCCTTGTGCCCCATCACGCGCATGGCGTCGGGCGACGGCCCGACCCAGACCACGCCCGCCGCGGCGCAGGCCTCGGCAAGGTCGGGGTTCTCGGACAGGAAGCCGTAGCCGGGGTGCAGGGCGTCGGCCCCCGCCGCCCTTGCCGCGCCCACCAGCGCTGGGGCGGACAAATACGTCTCGGCGAGCGACGCACCGGGGAGGAGCACCGCGGCGTCGGCTTCGCCCACGTACGGGCTGGCCGCGTCGTCGCCCGCGTAGACGGCGACGGCCTCGCAGCCGGCATCGTGCGCGCCGCGGATGAGGCGGCGGGCGATCTCGCCCCGGTTGGCCACCAGCAGGCGTCGGATCATCAGTGCCGCACCACACCGAAGACGGCCGTGCCGCGTACCGGCGCCGAGTGCACGGCGGTCAAGGCGATGGCCAGCACCGTGCGCGTGTCCCGCGGATCGATGATGCCGTCGTCCCACAACCGCCCGGTGGCGTACTGCGCCGTCGACTCCTCTTCAATCTGGCTCTCGGTGGCCTGGCGCAGCTCCTCGTCGGCGGCCTCGTCGAAGGGGCGGCGTGCGGCGGCAGCGGCGTTGCGCCGCACAATGGAGAGCACGCCCGCCAGTTGCTTCGGGCCCATCACCGCGATGCGGTGGTTCGGCCAGGTGAAGACGAAGCGCGGGTCGTAGGCCCGTCCCGCCATGGCGTAGTTCCCGGCGCCGTAGCTGGCGCCCACCATCAGGGTGAGGTGGGGCACGGTGGAGTTCGACACGGCGTTGATCAGCTTGGCGCCGTCCTTGATGATCCCGCCCTGCTCGTAGCGCGTGCCCACCATGAAGCCCGTGATGTTCTGCACGAACAGGATCGGCGTGTCGCTGCGGTTGCACAAGGCGATGAACTGCGCCCCCTTCTGCGCCTCGGGCGAAAAGAGGATGCCGTTGTTCGCCACCACGCCGACCGGGTAGCCCCCGATGGACGCCCAGCCGCACACGAGCTGGGCGCCGTAGAGCGCCTTGAACTCCTCGAAGCGCGAGCCGTCCACGACACGGGCGATGACCTCTCGCACGTCGAAGGGCACGCGCACGTCGACCGAGGCGATTCCGAGCAGCTCCTCGGCCGGGTATAGCGGCTCGTCGGGAGGATCGACAGGGCCGGGACCGAGACGGGGCCAGTGCAGATGGGCGACGATGCCGCGTGCCATGCGGATGGCTTCAGGCTCGTCCCGGGCCAGGTAGTCGCAGAGCCCCGAGGTCTCGGCGTGCATGCGGGCACCGCCGAGCTCCTCCTCGTCGGCGTCCTCCCCGATGGCCATCTTCACGAGCGGGGGTCCGCCGAGGAAGACGCGCGCTCGACCCTCGACCATGACCGTGTAGTCGCTCATGCCCGGGAGGTAGGCCCCGCCCGCGGTGGACGAGCCGAACACGACGCAGATGGTGGGGATCCCCTGCGCCGAAAGCTGCGTAAGCCGGCGGAACTGCTCGCCTCCGGGCACGAAGACGTCGGCCTGGCGTGGGAGATCGGCGCCTCCGGACTCCACCAGGAGCAGCAGCGGGAGGCGGTTCTCCTCGGCCACATCCATGGCGCGCAAGAGCTTGCGGATCGTCGTCGGGCTGGTCGTGCCGCCGCGCACGGTCGGGTCGTTGGCGATCACGAGGCACTGCGTGCGGGCCACCTCGGCCAGGGCGACGACGACGCCGCCGCCGACGGGGTCGCCGGTATGCAGCCCGGCGAGGGGGCTCAGCTCGAGCACGGGCGTGCCGGGGTCGACCAGCGCCTCCAGGCGCTCACGCACGAGCAGTTTGCCGCGGGCCCGGTGACGCTCCACGTACTGCGCACCGCCGCCGGCGAGGACGTCGTCGTGCAGGGCACGAACCTCGTCGACCAGCGCGCCCATGGCGGCGGCGTTGTCCCGGAACTCGTCTCCTGCCACTGCCAGGCGTGACCGCAACGGCGCGCTCATGGGGTCGTGTCCCAGGCGGGCCGGCGCTTCTGCAAGAACGCGTCCATGCCCTCGGCGGCCTCGGCTCCGGCGAAGAGGTCGGCCGAGGTGACGGCGGCCGCGGCCAACCCTTCGTCCCACTCCTGCGCCGGCAACGTGCGGAGCAGCTCCTTGGTGGCCCGCACCGCCCCTGGCGCGGCCTGGCGCAGCGCCGTGGTCCGGTCCGCCACCCAGGCGTCGAGGGCCGCCTCATCGGGCGTGACGGCCGTGAGCAGTCCGGCCTCGACCGCCTCGGCCGCGCCGAAGCGCTCCCCAGTGAGGGTGGCACGGGCGAGGAAGCGCCGATCCATCACGCGCAATGCCGGAACCAGAATCATGGCGGGCGCCACACCGACCCGGACCTCGGTGAAGGCGAATGTGGCCGCCTCCGCTGCCACGGCCATGTCGGCCGCGGCGATGAGGCCGATGCCGCCGGCGCGCGCGTGGCCGTTGACACGGACGAGGACGGGTACCGCACTCTCGACGATGGACGTGAGGATGGCCGGCATGCGGTTGGGTGCCGCCGTCCCGCGCTCGGACAGGTCGGCGCCCGAGCAGAACACCGCCCCCTCCCCCGTCAGCACCACGGCCCGCACGTCGGGGTCTCTGGTTGCGTCACGCAACGCCTGCTCCAGCTGCGCCAAGAGGCGCTCCGAGAGTGCGTTGCGGTTGGCCGGCGAGTTGAGCGTCAGCGTCCGGATTCCGTCGTCATGGTGTACGTCGACCAACACGTCCGTCACGAGTGCGCAGTGTAGGGGGGACCCCACGGATGAGGTGAAAAGGGCCGGTGATATCGTTCGCCGGTGATCGAGAGCGACGAACACCAGCTGTTCCGCAAGACGCTCCGGGACCTCTTCGAGCGTGAGATCGAGCCCCACGTCGACGAATGGGAAGCGGCCCGCACGTTCCCGGCTCACGATCTCTTCCCCAAGCTGGCCTCCGTGGGCCTGCTCGGGCTCGAGTACGACGAGGCCTACAGCGGCATGGGGGCGGACCACACCTTCTCCCTCATCGCCGGCGAGGAGATGGGACGGATCAGCTGCGGGGGCGTCCCCATGGCGATGGCGGTGCAGATGTCCATGGCCACGCCGGCGCTCGCCCGTTACGGGTCGGCCGACCTCAAGGAGCGCTACTTGGCACCGGCGATCCGCGGTGAGGTCGTCACGTCCATTGCGGTGACCGAGCCCGACGCCGGGAGCGATGTCGCCGGCATCCGGACCCGGGCCGTACGAGACGGCGACGAATGGGTCATCAACGGCGCCAAGCTCTACATCACGAACGGCACCCAGGCCGACTGGCTCTGCCTGCTGGCCCGGACCTCTGACGACCCAGGCTCCCGCGGCATGTCGCTCATCGTCGTGCCGACCGACATCCCCGGTGTTGTCGTGTCGCGCAAACTCGAGAAGCTCGGCATGTGGTCGAGCGACACCGCTGAGCTGTCGTTCACCGATGTGCGGGTTCCCGTGGCCAACACCATCGGCGAAATCGGCCGGGGCTTCCAACAGCAGATGGTGCAGTTCCAGGCCGAGCGGCTCATGACCTTCTACAAGCAGGTCGGATCAATTGCCCTCGCTCTGGAGCGCACGAGGTCGTACTTGCGTGAGCGTCGGGCGTTCGGCGCCCCGCTGCTGGCCAACCAGCACTTGCAGTTCGTACTGGCCGAGCTGTCGGCCCGTCACGATGTGCTCAAGCAGTACGCCCGCAGCACCGCAGACGCTGTCGTGCGGGGCGAGGACGCCACCCGCTTCGCCACCATCGGCAAGCTCCTGGGCTCGCGCCTCCAGCGCGAGGTGGCCGACGTCGCCGTGCAGTTCCACGGCGGCATCGGCTACATGGACGAGACCTGGACCTCGCGCTACTTCCGCGACACGCGGCTCGACTCCATCGGCGCGGGAGCCGACGAGGTCATGTTGCGCATCCTGGCCCGGATGGACGGATACTCGGTCGACTGAACTCGGTCGACTGAACTCGGTCGACTGAATGCGCAGGGGGGCGCCTACGTGTGTCGGAAGACCGCCTGTCCGCCTCCGCTCGCGATCAGCCGGCGCTCTCGTGACCACACTCTGCCGGTCCACGACAACAGCCCGGCGTGGGCCACCGGCGAATGGGCGTCGAGCAACAGCCAATCCGATGTGCTCCCGGGGTACTGGAACGAGGCGTAGAGGTCCAGGC
>DATCEZ010000098.1:0-9365 GCA_036509775.1 Acidimicrobiales bacterium | reverse complement strand
CCAGGGAGAGCTGTCCGACGTCGGCCGTCGCCGTCGCCGTGCGCGTGGCCCCGTTGTCGATCGACGCCTTCGCGCTCGACGTGAGCCCGTTGACGGCCAGCAGGCCGCCCGGCATCGCAATGTTCGACACGGTCGTCAGCGAGCCCGAGGACGGTTGCGTGGTGGCGGTGGCCGCCTCGTTGCCGATGCCCAGCCCGTTAGGCGAGGACTGCGGCGTGATGCTGTCCGAGAGGCTCTGGTTACCGCTGGTCGACTCCGCCTGCACGGGGGGCGGCACGTCACTGGCGGGAAGGGTCGGTGCCGACCCGTCGCATCCCTCGGCCTCGAGTGAGGTGCCGATGGCGCCGAGGTCGATGGTCTGGGACAGCGACTGGGCCTGCATGTCCTGGTAGTTCGAGACGGAGGTGGCCAGCGTGATGGCGTAGTTCAGGCCGCCGGTCGTCGGCGCCAGGCTGATGGCCTGCGAGCGGGCCAGCGCATCGCCCGGCACGAGGGACGTGTCGGCGCCCGAGCCCGACCCCAACTCGATGATGCCGACCGCCGCCCCCAGCGCGCAGGCCAGACCGACGCGGACGGTCGCGGGCGTGTAGCGGCGCCCCCGCAGGCGCTGACGCAACGTTCGCCGTAGACCCTTCACCACGTGAAGCCTCCCCATGGATCCCGGGAGCACAACGAACGCTGGGCAGCTTCCCTACGGGTGACCGCGCGATGCGCGCCGGAATTCGTCACGGCGGCTCCTCGCCGGCCGTGCCGCACCAGGGTGGGAGCCATGGCACGGGACCTGGTCCGGGGCGCGCCGCAACAGCCGCATCGTCTGTTGCCCCACCCGTTACCGCAAAGGAACGATCCGCCGTCCCAATCGCTATTCAGCCGCTTCCACCCCCCGCAGAGTGTCCGCCCGGGCCCGCCGCCCGGTTGTTTTCACGCGACAGTAGCCAACGGCAAGGACGCGTGCGTCAGCCGGCGCGCCCCTCGCACGCGCCGGGTGAGCTCCTGCAAGAGGGGTGCCCAACTCTGCAGGTCGCGCACCGCCAACCCTTCGACCTTGCCGCTGTCGTCGGCGCGACGCAACGTCACGGCGTCGGCCGCCCACGGCTGGGCCAGGAAGGCCGCCGCGTCCGCCCCGCGCAGAGCGCCTCCCTGGCGTTGCAACGAGACAACGCTGTCGTCCGTGAGCACGCCGCCGTAGCCGTCCTCGGTTGCCACGAGATACCGCTTGGCCTCTATGTGCAGCCCCACGATCCCGGCCACGCGCTCCCCCAGCGCCCGCCGCACCGCGCGCGCGGCGTCGTCTGCGTGCGTCTCGTTGCTGCCGTCGGGCAGGAGGTGGCCGATGTCGTGCAGCAGCCCGGCGGCAGCGAGTTCGTCGTCACCCGGATGGAGGTGGGCCAGGAGGGCGGCCGTCTGCAGGGCATGGTCGAGCTGCGACACGGGGACGCCGGGGCTCAGCAGGTGGTCGGACCCGGTGGCCAGCACCTCCAGCATGGCGTCGACGTCGAGATCCTCGTTCATACGGCCATTCTCTCCCCGTTGCAGGTACGGTGACGCCCCGTGCCCTGGACACCCCCGCCTCGCAGCCCCTGGGCCGAGAAGATGATCGCGCTCGGCCACGGGCTCGGCGACGACGGCCGCTCCATGGTCTCGCTCCATCCCGAGGTGCTGCAAGCCGCCGCCATCACCACCACCGGTTTGGACGACTTCGGCGACGACTGGTGGGAGGAGCCCTTCCGCCGCTTGTGCGCCTCTCTCGATACCGAAGCGCGCCTGCACCTCCCCGGCCGCATCCGCACGCGGGGCGAGCTCCAGCTCATCCTGCAGAACCGGCTGCGCATGGTCGACCTCTGGAACAAGGAGCCGGCCGTCCTGGAGCAGCCGGTCCACGCGCCCATCGTCGTCACCGGCCTCGGCCGCTCGGGCACCACCCTGTTGCACGAGCTGCTGGCCTGCGACCCCGACAACCGCCCACCGCTCCTGTGGGAGTTGTTGCACACCGTCCCCTACGACGATGCGTCGGGCGACCTCTGCGACGACGAGATCAAGCTCATGGACGAGATCGTCCCCGCCTTCACCGCCATGCACGAGAACGGTGGCCGCCTGCCCACCGAAGACATCTTCGCCTTCGCCCACCAGTTCTCGAGCGATGTGTACACCGGCCTCTACAACGTGGCCGAGTACACGGTGTGGCGCAGCGGCCAGGACCAGACGCCGATTTACGACTGGCACAAGCGCCACCTCCAGACGCTGCAGTGGGTGTCGGAGCGGCCGACGAAGCGCTGGGTCGTCAAGGCGCCCTCGCATCTCTCCGCCCTACCCCTGGTCTTCTCGACCTACCCCGACGCACGCGTCGTGATCACCCACCGTGACCCGTTGCGCGTCATCGGGTCCCTCTCCGACCTCATGGCGACCCTGCACATCATGCACTCGGAACACGTCGACCACGGCGTGCTGGTCGAGTTCATGGCAATGGGCCTCGAAATGCAGATGGACCACGTCACGGCCGAGCGCGACGCCGGCGACATCCCCACCGGGCAGATCGCCGACGTGGTCTACCGCGACCTGGTGGCGGACCCCCTCGGGACTGTCGAGCGTCTCTACGCCGGGTGGGAGCTGCCGATCACCGAGGAGTTCCGCACTGCCCTCGACTCGTACCTGGCCGCCCGCCATTCGGGCCGAGCCGGGGGCCACGAGTACTCCTTCGCCGACACCGGGCTCGACCTGGCCACCCATCGAGCCCTGCTCAAGCCCTACCAGGAGCGCTTCGGGGTGCCGTCCGAGGTCTGAACGGCCTACCCTCGGCCAACGCACAACGCACAATCGGCGGAGGGTTCATGGACTGGAAGCTCGAGACCCTGGTGGTGCCGGTCGCCGACGTCGATCGGGCCAAGGCCTTCTACGCCGATTCCCTCGGCTTCCACGTCGATGTGGACCACCGGGCCGGCGAGGACTTCCGCGTCGTCCAGCTGACGCCGACAGGCTCGGGCTGCTCCATTTCGCTCATGCGCAACGAAGAGGCAGCGGGAACGCTGCAAGGGATGCACCTCGTGGTGCGCGACATCGAAGAGGCCCGGCGCCTGCTCGTCGGCGGCGGTGTGGAAGCCACCGGGATCTTCCACTTCGAGGAGGGCGGCGTGCAGGTCGACGGGCTCGACCCGGCGCGGGCCGACTACGGGTCGTTCCTCTCCTTCGGCGACCCCGACGGGAACGGATGGCTGGTGCAGGAGGTCCCCAGCCGCTCCAGCTGAGCCTCCCCGCGCGCTACGCCGAGGCGAGACCCTTCATGTCCACCACCGCAGCCGTGGGGTGCGGCGGACCGTCGGCCAGCACCCAGCGCACGAGCATGTAGCCCTCGAGCCGACCACCGGTGTCGAGCCAGTTCTCCACTCCGGGATCGGTCGGCGCGATCACCATGCGCCAGGAGCCGTCGGGCGACCGGTTGGCCGTCTTGTTGTTGAGGTGGGTCGTGGCGTAGCGGTAGTCGTAGCTCTCCCCCCACGGTGAGGTCAGGGTCAGCCCCCAGTAGAGGAACGGCTTGTCGGGCTCGTGCACGGTCACGACCAGGGCCTGGCCCGGCTCGAGCCGGAACCGCCCACCGTGGTAGGTCATTTCGGCGTTCGAGTGCGAGCGCACCTCGTCCTCCTGCGCCGCCACGTGAGCGGAGCCGGCCTGGCCGCCGAACGTGTTCATGTTGCTCTCCGCGTCGCGCCACATCTGCATGGCCGTCCCGCCCACGAAGGTGAGGAACATGGCGGCGAACTCGAGTTGGGTCGCCAGCTCGTCGGTCGAGAGGATGGGGTGCGGCACGACCTCGCCCGGTTCGGGCACCAGCTCCACGCGCAGGCGGGCGAAGCGGTCGGGGTGCTTCTCGAAGTACGTCTCCCGGATGGCCAACTGCGCCGTCCCCGGTTCGAGGAGGACGGAGTTGCGCGGCCTCGGGTCGGGCATTGACGCCGCCGGCGCAATCAAAATGTCGACCTCGCCGTTGGGCCCGAGCTCGAACTCGTCGATGTGGGTCTGCGTCTGCGTCCCCGTGCGACCCCGGACCGGCCCCTGCCCGAACGCCGTGCCGAAGGTCATGCCGAGGTAGGCGCAGTCCCCGCGGTAGCCGAGGAGCCGGTAGGTGCGCGAGTCGTCGAGGACACAGAACGTGTAGTGCACGTCGGGGTTGTCCACCAGGAGCTTCTTGTACTCGTCCTGGAGGTCGAAGAGCTGCGGGTGCAGCGGGTCGGACCTCTCCACGATCCAGTCGAGGATCAGCCGGGTCAGGCGGGTCACCCAGCGGTAGCCCTCCGCCAGGTCGACGTCCGACTCCGGCACGCCGGTGGCCTGCCGCACCACGTCGAGAGCTGTCGTCTGGGCCTGCACCCAGGCGTCGAATGCTGCATCCAACCGGTCGTCTTGCATTCCGATGAAGCTACTGGTGTTTCGCACGAGTTTCCCGTTCTGTGACGCGCGGGTAACTTCGGAGTGTGACCGACACCGCGACTGAGACGACGCGGACCGACGAGCTGCTGAGTGAGCTGCGGTCCTGGCTGGGCAGCAACTGGGACCCCGATCTGACCGTGGGCGAGTGGTGGGAGCGCCTGGGCCTCGCCGGCTGGTCTGCGCCCGGGCTGCCCGAGAACGCCTACGGCAAGGCGATGGCCCGCTCCGACGTCGTCCTGGTCCAAGCCGAGATCGCCGGCTTCGGCGCCCTCGGTGCGCCGGCCGGGCTGGGGCTGCTGCTGGCTTCGCCCACCATCGCCACCCACGGCACCCAGGAGCAGATCGACCTCTACGTGCGGGACATCGTCACCGGCCAGAAGGCCTGGTGCCAGCTCTTCAGCGAGCCCCAGGCGGGCTCGGACCTGGCCGGCCTGCAGACCCGCGCCGTCAAGGACGGCGACGAGTGGATCATCAACGGCCAGAAGGTGTGGACGTCGGGCGGCCAATACGCCGACCTCGGCATGCTCTTGGCCCGCACCGACGCCGACGTGCCGAAGCACCAGGGCATCTCCTACTTCGCCTTCGAGATGCTGCAGGACAGCGTCGACGTGCGGCCCCTGAAAGAGATGACCGGGCACTCGCTGTTCAACGAGGTCTTCATCACCGACGCCCGCGTGGCCGACTCCGCGCTCATCGGCGGGCTCAACAACGGGTGGGCGGCCGCCAACACGACCCTCATGAACGAGCGGGCGGGGCTCGGCTCCGGTGGCGGCAATGCGGCCGGCGGCGGACTGGCCCAGCCGGGCACCGTCATGGGGATGCTCTCGCGGCGGGTGGGCGACCTGGTCGCTCCCCCGGCCGGAACCGAGGGCGGCAAGAAGAAGTCCCAGGCGCCGGGCGGTGCCCTCGGCGCCATGCGCGGAGGGGCCGGAATGCTCATCAGCGTGGCCAAGTCCCGTGGCGTCAACGGCGACGCCGGCATCCGCCAGGACCTGGCCCGGCTCTACACGCTCGGCGAGCTCGGCCGCTTCAACGGCCTGCGGGTCAAGGCGGTCAAGGAGCAGGGCGGCGACATCCCCGGCATGCCCAACGTGGCCAAGCTCTCCATGAGCCAGATCGTGCGCCTCACCCGCGACCTCGGCCTGCGCATCATGGGCCCCGGCGGCATGCTGCACGCCTACGACGGCGACGACAAGGCGGCCCTCAAGCACGCCACCGGTGACCCGTTCGCCGGCGGCATCACCGAGATGGCGTTGTTCGCCCAGGCACCCCCGATCTACGGCGGGACCGACCAGGTCCAACGCAACATCATTGGGGAGCGGGTGCTCGGGTTGCCCAAGGAGCCGAACAACGATCGCGTGACACCCTTCGCGCAGCTGCCCAAGAACGCCTGAGCCGCCGACGGCTGCGTCGGGCTGGGGCGGGTCGGACCGGGGGGTCACCACGATGAGCCGGGAGGATCGAAGCCTGCGCGGCGCGGCGGCCATCGTCGGCGTGGCCGACGACGTGTCCCCCACCGGTGAGCTCGACCGCACCGGCCGCGAGCTCGAGGTCGCCATGGTCCTCGCTGCGCTGGAGGACGCCGGGCTCACGCTGGCCGACGTGGACGGCGTCTGCCATCCGGAGTCGGCCGTGGCGTTCGCCGAATACCTGGGGCTGCACCCGACCTTTGTCGAGTCCACCATGACGGGGGGCTCCAGCTACGAGGTGCACGTCGAGCACGCGGCCGCGGCCATTGCGGCAGGCGTGTGCGACGTGGTGGTGAGCGTCTACGCCTCCACCCCGCGCAGCGACCGCACCCGCCGGCGGCGGCGGCCCGGACGCGGCATGCCGGGGCCCAATCCCATGGCCGAGTGGGAGCTGCCCTTCGGGCTCCGCCTGCCGATGGGCCCCTACGCGCTGGCGGCGGCACGTCACATGCACGAGTTCGGCACCACGTCGGAACAGCTGGCCGCCATTGCGGTACAGACGCGGGAGTGGGCGACGCTGAACCCGCGGGCCCGCTACCGCGATCCGCTGACGATCGCCGACGTGCTCGCCTCGCCGCTGCAGGTGAGCCCCCTGCACCTCCTCGACTGTTGCCTGGTGACCGACGGCGCCGGCGCGTTCGTCATGACCAGCGCGGAGCGCGCCCGGACGCTCCGCAAGCCGCCGGCCTACGTCCTGGGCGCGGCGACCTGCACCGACCACATGGGGATCACCCAGATGCCCGATCTCACCACCACCGCAGGGTCGGTCTCGGGTCCCCGCGCCTTCGCCATGGCCGGCGTGGGGCCCGCCGACGTCGACCTGCTCATGGGCTACGACAGCTTCACCATCACCGCGCTGCTCCACCTCGAAGACCTCGGCTTCTGTGCCAAGGGCGAGGGTGGACCGTTCGCCGCCGCAGGCGGCCTCGGACCGGGCGGGGCGCTCCCCATGAACACCAACGGTGGCGGGCTCTCCTTCACCCACCCCGGCATGTACGGCATGTTCCTGCTCACCGAGGCCGTGCGCCAGCTCCGCGGCGAGGGCGAGGCGCGCCAGGTCGAGGGGGTCGAGGTCGCCGTGGCCCACGGTTCGGGCATGTTCCTCTCCGTCATGTCGACCGCCGTGCTCGGCACCGAGGCCACCCTGTGAGTGCCGACCCTGTGCGCAACGACCCCGTGAGCACCAACGCGACGAGCACCAACGCGGCGAGCGCCGACGCAGCAGATCCTGAGGCGGCGGCGCGGACCCGCTTCGAGCCGCCCATGGGCGCGGAGAGCGGGCCCTTCTGGGAGGCCACCCGCGAGGGACGCCTGCTGGTGCAGTGGTGCACCGCGTGCGACCGGGGCCTCTTCTATCCGCGGACGCTGTGCCCGCACTGCGGTGCCCCGGGGCCGCTTGAATGGCGCGAGGCGAGCGGACGGGCCATCGTCCATGCAGCCGTCGTCGAACACCGGCCGGAGTTGGCCGGCGCCGCCTTCGCGCAGGGCAAGCCGTTCTGCATCGCTCTGGTCGACCTTGAGGAGGGAGTGCGCATGATGACCAACGTGGTGGGATGCCCGCCCGGTGACGTCACCATCGGCATGGCGGTGACCGTCACCTGGGAGCCCCTGAGCGACGGCCGGCAGCTGGCGCTCTTCGGGCCCGCCGGGCCCGCCGGGCCCGCCCGCGAGGACGCGGACCCGTCGTGAGCCTGCCCGAGGACAAGCTGGCCGCGGCCGCGGAGGGGATGCTGCTGGCCTGGTGGGCCGAACGGATTCCGGACCGGCTGGCGCTGCTCACCGCGCACGGTGACCGCACCTACGCCGATCTCAACGCCGACATCAACCGGCTGTCCCGCGCGCTGCGGGCCCGGGGCCTGCAACCCGGCGACGCCATCGCCCTGATGTGCGTCAACGAGCCCGAGTTCGTGGAGGTGCTCTACGCCGCCCAGCGGACGGGTCTCCGCCTCACGCCGATCAACTGGCACCTCACCGGGGAGGAAGCGGGCTACATCATCGCCAACTGCGAGGCCAAGGCATTCGTCTGCTCCGGCTCGCTCGGCGACACGGTCGCCGTCGCCGCGGCAGCGGGCGGACCGGACCTCGTCAAGATGAACACGGGCGGCTACCTCCCCGGCTTCGAGATGTACAAGTCGGTCGTGGCGGCCGAGGACGGCTCCGACCTGCCGGACCCGATCATGGGCACCCAGATGCTCTACACGTCGGGGACGACCGGCCGGCCCAAAGGCGTGCACCGCGACACCGCCGCCGTGAGCGCGCTGGCCGCCGTCAACTTCTGCGGGTACGACGAGGATCACGCGAACAGCGTGGACGCCCACCTCCTCACCGGCCCGCTCTACCATGCGGCCCCGCTGGCCTTCTCGGTGGCGGTCCCCTTCACCTACGGGGTGCCGCTCGTGATCATGGACCACTGGGATCCGGTCGAGGCACTGCAGCTCATTGAGCGGCACGGCATCACGCACACCCACATGGTCCCGACCATGTTCCACCGCCTGCTGGCCCTGCCGGCCGAGACGCGCCAGGGCTTCGACACCTCGTCGCTGCGCTTCGTGATCCACGGCGCGGCGCCGTGCCCCGTGCCGATCAAGCGCCGCCTCATCGAGTGGCTCGGCCCCGTGGTGGTCGAGTACTACGCAGCGACCGAAGGACTGGGCACCCTCGTCGACTCCACCACGTGGCTGGCCCACCCCGGCACCGTCGGCCGGCCCATGGTCCCGGGTCTGGTCAAGGTGGCCGACGAGGCCGGCAACGATCTCCCGCCCGGCGAGATCGGCCTGGTCTTCCTGCAGGCGCCGGCAGCCACCAAGTTCGACTACTACGGCGACAGCGAGAAGACGGCCGGGGCCTTCCGCGGCGACTACTTCACCCTGGGCGACATGGGCTACATGGACGACGAGGGGTTCTTATATCTGACCGACCGCACCGCCAACCTCATCATTTCCGGCGGGGTGAACATCTACCCGGCCGAGGTAGACGCCGTGCTGCTGGAGCACCCGGCGGTGGGCGACGTGGCCACCATCGGCGTGCCCGACGACGAGTGGGGCGAAGCCGTCAAGGCCGTGGTGCAGCCGGCCGAGGGCGTGGTGGGGACCGACGAGCTGGGCGCCGAGCTCATGGCCTTCTGCCGGGACCACCTGGCCCATTTCAAGTGCCCCCGCACCGTCGACTTCGTGTCGGAGCTGCCGCGGGAGGATACTGGGAAGATCTTCAAGAGGAAGCTACGAGAGCAGTACCGGACGGCATCGAAGCCGGCCTGACAAGCGAGACTGACACACCAACGAGCTGACAACAGCAAAGGAGCTGGAAAACGTGGGTATCTGTGACGGACGGGTCGTCGTCATCACCGGGGCTGGCCGGGGCATCGGGCGCGAGCATGCCCTCGAGTTCGCCAGCCAGGGCGCCAAGCTGGTCATCAACGACCTCGGCGCCGAGGTGGACGGGTCCGGCTCCTCGGACGGGCCGGCCGGCCAGGTG
>DATCEZ010000097.1:0-2450 GCA_036509775.1 Acidimicrobiales bacterium | reverse complement strand
CGTCGTCGCCCCGGGCGACGACCCACCGCCGCAGGCGGCCAGGGAGAGGATGACGGCGGTCAAGATGGCCACCGTCTTCGGGGATGAGCGCCGGACCATGGGCGGGGCGAGGACCACTGTCGGCGGGCACCGGGGAGAGAGGCGCAGAGCTCGGGGCATGGTTGGCGGGAGCATACGAAGGCCTCGGTGAAGAAACGATGAAGCCCCTGCCGACCGTCCTTCCATCACGCCGATGGCCACGCCGATGGCCACGCCGATGGCCACGACGATGGCCACGCCGATGGCCGTCCACGACAGAACGGTCAGTCAGGGGGCCATCAGGTCGGATGGCGGCGGTGGGTTGCGCCTGGTCTCGATGTCGCGGACGTGTCTGCTGGGGTCTGGCGCCGGTCGAACTCCTCGGCGCAGCCGAGCCCGCAGAAGAAGATCTCCTCCCCGCCGACCCGTCGGTGGGCGGGGGCCTGTCGGGGATCGACGCTCATCCCGCAAATGGGATCGACCGCACCGGTCGCCCCGTCCTGGTCGCTCGGGGCACCAGCCCGGTAGCGCTCCGGGTTCTTCTCGAACCGTTCCTGGCAGTGCTCGGAGCAGAAGTACAGCCGATGACCACCATGTTCGGTTGAGGCCGGGGCGTGGCGGGTCTCGACCTGCATGCCACAGACCGGGTCCTTGGCATAACCCGAAGCGCCGCCGAGGCGCTCCCGGTTGCGGTAGAGCCAGTAGAGGCCGGCGAAGGCGGCCAGGGCGATCATGTCGAGCACGGTGGTGTAGTTGAAGCGCAGGGTGTCCCCGGCCACCACGGTGGGGCGGCCCGACGGCAACCAGCCCAAGGCTTTGAAGAGGTACTCGGTGATCAGCCCGGCGGCGGACATGACGGACCAGAACACCCCCAGCATGCGCAGCGTCATCCGCCGCCCGTATTGCTTGCGGTAGATGAGCAGCAGGGGCAAGGTGATGAGGTCGGCGAAGATGAAGCTGACGACGCCGCCGAAGCTGATCCCGCCTTTCCATAGCGCGGCGGCCAGGGGGACGTTGCCGATCGAGCAGACGAAGCTGATGATGGCCACGAACGGTCCGACGATGACGTTCTCCAAGCTCGTCCAAAAGCCGTGCCCGTGGACGAAGACGTCGTTCCAGACCTGGGTGGGGACGAGGGTGGCCAGGAAGCCGGCCACGGTGAAGCCGATGACCATCTCCTTGCGCAGCATGGTGAGGTCGCTCATGGTGTAGCCGGCGGCGTCGGCCCAGCCGGCCCGGCTGCGGACCCGCAGTCCCCAGGGTTGGCGTTGCCGGTCGCTGTCGGCGTCGTCGCCATGGCGGGCGTTCTGGCCGCCCTCGACGGCACTGCGGGCCTCGGTCAGGGCGCGGCCCCGGAACCACAGGCCGCCGGCAACCACGAGGAGGACGATCATGATGATCCCGCCGACGAGCTCGGCGGCAATGAACTGCCAGCCGATCAGGACCACGAGCACGATGCCCAGCTCGACGACCAGGTTGGTCGAGGCGAACATGAACACCATGGCAGCCAGGAAGTCGGCCCCCCGGGCGAACAGCGAGCGAGCCATGGCCGACGCGGCATACGAGCAGCTGGAGGAGACCATGCCGTAGAGCGACGCCCGGACCACCGACGCCGGCCGGTGGTCCCCGAGGCGTCGTTGCATCTCCTGGCGCGACGCGAACGCCTGGACGGCCCCCGACAGAGTGAAACCGAGGACGAGCGCCCACAGGGTGTCCCAGAACATGTAGAAGCCCTCGCGCAGGCTGTGGCCGACGTCGGTGAAGAAACGGACCGCGCTCAGGGTGCCGAGAAGATGCATCAGGCGTACCTGCTCAAGAGCGCACCAGGCGTTCGATGGCCGCCTGGGCTTCCCTGATCTTCTCCTCGGCCTCGGTGCCGCCGCGGGTCACGGCGTCGTGCACGCAGTGCGACAGGTGGTCCCCGAGCAGCTCCAGCGCCACCGACTGCAACGCCTTGGTTGCGGCGGACACCTGGGTCAGCACGTCGATGCAGTAGGCGTCCTCACCGACCATTCGCTGCAAGCCGCGGATCTGGCCCTCGATGCGCCGCAGACGCGTCTGCACCTCCTCCTTGTGATCCCCATAGCCACGCTTCATCTCGATCCTCCTTACCTCATACACCATACCCCACTATGGTATAGACGTGCCCTTCGCCCGTAGGGGGGCCACGTCCACGGTGCCGTGGCTGACCTCCAGGACCTTCAGGCGGGTCATCCCCAGATGGCGGCTATGGGCAGGGCCCAGATCCGCGGGCCGAGGGCCAAACGACCCGGTCCGGTGTGCAGGACCGCTCCGGCAACGAACCGCTCGCCCAGTTGGTCCCGGAGCCAGGCGAGGTGCCGGCCGTCGTCGCGGCCCGGGGACGCCGTGGCCTTCACTTCGAAAGCGACCACCTGCCGAGCGTCGATCTCGGCCAGGAGGTCGATCTCACG
>DATCEZ010000096.1:0-8156 GCA_036509775.1 Acidimicrobiales bacterium | reverse complement strand
GCGCAGGCGCCCGCCACGGCGGCGGTGCTCTTGCGCTGCACCAGGTTCACGAATCGGCCTCCCTATCCGGGTTTCCCTCGCCACCGCGAGTGCCACTGCCACTGCCGGCCCCGCCCCGCTCGTCCCGCGGCGTGGGCTCGTAGTACACCCGACCCTCGAGCGCGTCAGGACGATACTGCTGAGGGACCACCCCGGAGGGGTCGTCATGGGGATAGACGTACCCGTCGCCGTGGCCGAGCGTGGCGGCACCCTTGTAGTGCGCATCGCGCAAGTGGGAAGGGACCTCCTGGGCCACGCTGGAGCGCACGTCGTCCTGGGCCCGGCCCAGGGCCACCGTGACGGCATTCGATTTGGGTGCCCGGGCCAGATAGATGACCGCCTCGGCCAGGTTCAGGGCCGCCTCGGGGAGGCCGACGTACTCGACGGCCCGGGCCGCGGCCTCGGCCACCAGCATGGCCTGGGGATCGGCCAGCCCGATGTCCTCACTGGCCAGGATCACCATGCGGCGGGCGAGGAAACGGGGATCCTCCCCCGCCTCAATCATGCGGGCCATCCAGTAGATACCGGCATCGGGGTCCGAGCCCCGCACGCTCTTGATCAACGCACTGATCTGGTCGTAGTGCTCGTCGGCGCCCTGATGGAAGAGGCGGCCGTCGCGGGCCCGGGCCATGTCGTCCATCGTCAGGACCACCCGGGCGTCACCGGGCCCGGTGCCCCGGGCCAGCGCCACCGCCGTCTCCACGGTCGTCAGCGCAGCGCGGGCGTCGCCCTCGCAGGCCGCCACCACGGCGTCGACCGCGTCGTCCTCGGCGTCGGCCCCCTCCAACTCCAGGCCCCGTCGGATCAGCGTGCGCAGATTGTCCGGCGACAAGGCGTGCAGCCGCCACAGTGAGGTCCGGCTCAACAGGGGCGGATTGACCTCGAAGAAAGGATTCTCCGTGGTGGCGCCGATGAGTACGACCAGCCCGTCCTCGACGGCGGGCAGCAGCACGTCCTGTTGGGACTTGGAGAAGCGATGCACCTCGTCGATGAAGAGCATGGTGCCCTGGCCCTGCTCGCCCAGGCGGCGCTGGGCCTCGGCCAGGGCCTCGCGCACGTCCTTCACGCCGGCGGCGGTGGCCGACAGCGTGGTCAGGTGCTTGGCGGTGGTGTCGGCCAGCAGGCGGGCCAGCGTGGTCTTGCCCGTCCCGGCGGGGCCCCACAGGATCGACGACCCCACCCGGTCGGACTCGGCCAGCAGGCGCAAGGGGGCACCGGGGCCGATGAGGTGCTCCTGGCCCACGACCTCATTCAGGGTGCGGGGGCGGAGACGGGCTGCCAGGGGCGCCTGGCGCTGGAGGCGTCGGTCGGCGGCGTCGGCGAAGAGGCTCAGGGCGGTGGTCCTGCGCTCGTCGGCGGGCTGGCGGTGCCGGGGCTCGGGCTCGGTCCGCCCGGCGGCACCACGACCCGGATCCCCAACTCGGCCAGGCTGGCGGGCGGCAACGCCGTCGGCGCCCCCGTCAAGAGGTCTGCGCCGGACTGGGTCTTCGGGTAGGCGATGACCTCCCTGATGTTCTCCTCGCCCGCCAAAATCGCCACCAGCCGGTCGACCCCGACCGCGAACCCGGCGTGCGGCGGCGCCCCGTAGCGGAAGGCGCCCAGCAGGAATCCGAAGCGGGCCTCGCCTTCCTCGGCGCTGATACCCAGCGCGGCGAACACCTGCTCCTGAATGTCGCGGCGATGGATACGGACGCTGCCCGACCCCAGCTCCCACCCGTTGAGCACGAGGTCGTAGGCCTGCGAGCGCACGGCGAACGGGTCGGTCGCCAACAGCGGCAGGTCCTCGGGGTAGGGCATCGTGAACGGATGGTGCGCCGGCTGCGGATTGCCGTCCGCCCCGGTGCCGTCGAACATGGGGAAGTCGACGACCCACACGTATCGATGCGGGCCCTGGGCCACAGGAGGCGCCGCGATCGCCACGCGCAGCGCACCTAGCACCGCGCAGGCCGTCGCGTAGGTGTCCGAGACGGCCAGGATGAGGTCGCCTGGTTCCGCCTTCGTCTGTTGCAGGACGCTCTCTACTTCCTGCTCCGAGAGGTGCCGGGCCAGGGGACCGTCCAGCGAAGGGCCGTTCTCCCCGTCTGCGACGCGGAACCAGGCCAGGCCGGCGGCGCCGTGCTTCTTGGCCAGCTCGGTCACCTCGTCGAGTCGTTTGCGGGGCCAGGTGGCGGCGTCGGGCACGACAATCGCCTTGACCGTCGGTGACGAGAAGGCCTTCACCTCTGTGTTTTCGAAGGTGTTTGACAGGTCGATCAGCTCGAGACCGAAGCGGAGGTCGGGCTTGTCCGTGCCGTAGCGGTCGCGCGATTCGGCCCACGTCATGCGCTCAATCGGTAGGGGCCGCTCCCCCGTCGCCGCCTCGGCCGCGTCGAGCACTGCTTCGGAGACGTAGGCCATGACGTCGTCTTGGGAGGCGAAGGAGCACTCCATATCGAGCTGCATGAATTCGAACTGGCGATCGGCCCTGAGGTCCTCGTCCCTGAGGCAGCGGGCGATCTGGAAATAGCGGTCGAAGCCGCCCACCATGAGGAGCTGCTTGGCCAGCTGCGGGCTCTGCGGCAGCGCGTAGAACTCACCATGGTGCAGGCGCGAGGGGACGGAGAACTCCCTGCTGCCTTCCGGCGTCGGCGCCCAGAGCAGCGGCGTCTCTATTTCCGCGAAGCCCTGGCGGTCCATGGCCGCTCGGAGAGCGGCGTTGACCCGGGCTCGCAGGCGCAGGTTGCGCTGCATACGCGGCCGTCGCAGGTCGACGTAGCGGTGCTTCAGGCGGACGGGCTCATCGGACTCGTCGCGGTCGTCGACGGAGAAGGGTGGCGGCTCGGCCTCGTTGAGGACCTCGACGGTGCAGTCGCCTATCTCCACCTCGCCCGTGCCGATGCCGGGGTTGACCGTGCCCTCCGGCCTGGTGCGGACGGTGCCGGTGACGGCGATGACCCACTCGGAGCGCACGTCGGTGGCGTGGTCGATGACGCACTGAATGATGCCGGTGTGGTCCCGCAGGTCCACGAAGGCGAGATGCTCGCCGTGTTCCCGGCGCCGGGCCACCCACCCACAGACGGTGACGGTCTGGCCCACCTCGGCGGTGCGCAGGACGCCGCAGAGGTGGGTGCGCAGCGCTGTGGGCTGGTTCTCGGTCTGGTTCGGGTCGGTCTGATTCGGGTCGGTCGTCATGGTGGGAGGGTGTCGGCGCTCAGTCTGGTCGGTGTGGGCAGGAAGTGGATCGGGAGATTTGGTATGAAAGCCTCCGGCCGGCATCAGGCGGGGTCCGTGCAGCCGGATCCGGTCCTGTGCGGCCTGTCCATGCGGTCAGCGTCAGGCCGGCCCCGACTCTGCCAGGAAGGCTTTCAACTCCTCCACAATGGCAGCCCGCGGCACGCTGCGCTGGCCGGCATCACTGCGCAGGGGTCGCAGGCCGACGGTGCCGGCCTCCACCTCCTGCGGTCCGACGACCAGGGCCACCAGGGCGCCCGAGCGGTCCGCCGACTTGATCTGGGACTTCATGGAGCGGCCGTCGAAGGCCCGGTCGGCCCGTAGCCCGGCCCGGCGCAGCTCTGCCGTGATGGCCACGGCCGACTCACCGCCGGCGGTATCGATGACGTAGGCGTGCAGCGGATTGGCCGCCAGCGCCGAGTCGAGCGTGAAGACGCCTTCGGCGTCACACGCCAACAGCACCCGCTCAATTCCGATGCCGAACCCGATGCCGGGCGTGGGCTCGCCGCCCAGCAGCTCGACCAGCCCGTCGTAGCGCCCGCCGCCGCCGACGCCGTTCTGCGCCGCGTCCAAGGCGTCCGCCGCGAACTCGAACGTGGTGCGGGTGTAGTAGTCGAAGCCCCGCACCAGGCGGTGGTCGATCACGTACGCCACGTCGAGCAGATCGAGCCCGACCCGCACCCGGGCGAAGTGCTCACGGCACGGGTCGCACAAGTGGTCCAGGAAGTGCGGCGCTTCGGCGGTGGCGGCCCGGCACTCCTCGGACTTGCAGTCGAGCACCCGCAGCGGGTTCTCCAGGTGGCGCTCCCGGTGCGCCGGGCACAACTGGTCGGCCCGCTCGCCCAAATAGGCGCTCAGCAGCGCGATGTAGCCCGGCCGGCAGACGTTGTCGCCCATGGAGTGCAACTTCAAGGTCACCTGGCGCAGCCCGAGCCCGGCGAAAAAGTCGTGGGCCAGAGAGACGACCTCGACGTCGAGGTCGGGGTCGGCCGGGCCCAACGCCTCCACGCCGAGCTGGTGGTGCTGGCGGTAGCGCCCGTGCTGGGGGTTCTCGTGCCGGAACGACGGCGCCACGTACCACGCCTTCCACGGCGGCACGGGGTGGTGCTGCACGTAGGCCCGCGCAATGGGGGCCGTGCCCTCGGGACGCAGCGCCATCAGCTGCCCGTCGCGATCCTCGAAGACGTACATCTCCTTGCCGACCACCTCGCTGCCCTCGCCGATCCCGCGCAAGAAGACGCCGGCGTGCTCGAGGATCGGCGTGATGGTCAGCCCGTAGCCGGCTCCCTCGACCAGACCGGCGAAGCGGGCGACCGTTCCCTCCCAGCGGATCGACTCTGGCCAGAGGACATCGTGCATGCCCTTGGGGGTCCGCGGTGCGGGCGTGGGTTCGGGCGCGGACGATCCCGGGCTCACAGAAGGCTCCTCACGGGTCGGGGGTCAGACTTTCTTGCCAGGAAGCTGACGATACGCGTCGAACACCCCGTCGAGGTGCTTCAGCGCGCTGATCAGTGAATGCAGATGGGTCGGGTCGGCGAGCTCGACGTCGAAGGCCATGCGGCTGACCCGATCCGGCGTCGTCGCCGTGCGGGCCGCCACGATGTTGAGGTGGTGTTCTGAGACGACCCGGGATACGTCGGCCAGCAGCCGGGCCCGGTCGAAGGCCTGCACCTCAATGGTCGCCACGAAGACGCCGTCGTTGCCGCGGTCCCACTCGACCTCAATGAGGCGCTCCCGGGAGCGGTCGGCCAGCGCCGCCGCGTTGGCGCAGTCGGCCCGGTGCACCGACACGCCCCGGCCCTGGGTCACGAACCCGACGATCTGGTCACCGGGCACGGGAGTGCAGCACCGGGCCAGGTGGATCATGACGTCGTCGAGCCCCTCGACGTAGACGCCAGTGCCGGTCCGGCGGCTCTGCCGCGGCCGGCTCGTGCCGGGCAGGGGGATCGTCGGCAGCTGCTCGTCCGCCTCGCCGCCGCCACGCAGCGCCTTGACGAGGCGTTGCACGATGGACTGGGCCGAGACCTGGTTCTCGCCGATGGAGGCGTAGAGCGCATCGAGGTCGGCCAGGTTCATGGCATCGGCCACCTCTTGCAGGGCGCTCGAGCCGAGCAGCTTGTGCAGCGGCAGGCCGTCGCGGCGCAGGGCCCGGGCCAAGTCTTCCCGACCGTTTTCAATGGCGTCCTCACGGCGCTCGCGTGAGAACCACTGCCTGATTTTGTTGCGGGCCCGGGTCGAGGCGACGATCTGGAGCCAATCCCGCGACGGGCCCGCCGTGGGTGACTTCGAGGTGAAGATCTCGACGGTGTCGGCACTGGCCAGTTGCGTTTCGAGCGGCACCAGGCGGCCGTTGACCCGCGCCCCGATGCAGCGGTGCCCCACCTCGGTGTGGATGGCGTAGGCGAAGTCGACCGGTGTGGACCGGGCCGGCAGTGCGATCACCTTGCCCTTGGGCGTGAAGACGTAGACCTCGTCCTGCTCCAGGTCGAGCTTTAGCGCCTCGAGGAATTCGATCGGGTCGTCGGTCTGGCGGTCGACGTCGGCGATGCGTTGGAGCCACGCCATCTCAGAGGAGTGGTCCTCCTTGGACTTGTAGCCCCAGTGGGCGGCGATCCCGTACTCGGCCCGGTGGTGCATCTCCGAGGTCCGGATCTGCACCTCGACCGGCTTTCCGTCCAGCCCGATCACCGTCGTGTGCAGCGACTGGTACATGTTGAACTTGGGCGTGTTGATGTAGTCCTTGAAGCGGCCGTGGACCGGAGCCCAGATGGCGTGGATGGCGCCCAGGGCCGCCCAGCAGTCCTTCTCGGACTCGACGACCACCCGGATGGCGACCAGGTCGTTGATGTCGTCGAACTCCTTGCCCCGCACGACCATCTTCTCGTAGATGGACCAGAGATGCTTTGGCCGCCCGGTGACGTCGGCCACGACGCCCATGTCGTTCATGCGCTGGCGCACGTGGACGAGCACCCGCTCCAGGTACTCCTCGCGCTGGGGCGCCCGGGCCGCCACCATCTGCTCAATCTCGGCGTAGCGCTTCGGGTGCAAGGTGGCGAAGGCAAGGTCCTCGAGCTGCCAGCGCACCTGCTGCACCCCCAGACGGTGGGCCAGCGGCGCGTAGACATCGAAGGTCTCCTGCGCCGTGCGCCGCTGCTTCCACTCGGGCATGACAGCGAGCGTGCGCATGTTGTGCAGCCGGTCGGCCAGCTTGATCAGCAGGACGCGCCAATCGTCGGCCATGGCGACGAGCATTTTGCGGATGGTGGCCGCCTGCTGCGCCTCCTTGGAGTTGAACTGCAGGCGGTCCAGCTTGGTGACGCCGTCGACGACGCGGGCCACCCCCTCGCCGAAGTTCTCCTCAATGGTCTCGAGTGTGAGGCCTGTGTCCTCGACGGCGTCGTGCAGGAGGGCGGCGGCCACCGTCTGCCCGTCCAGGCCGAGCTCCGCCACGATCGTCGCCACGGCGACCGGGTGCGTGATGTACGGCTCGCCCGAGCGCCGGAACTGGCCGTCGTGGGCCCCGGCGGCGGTGCGGCCGGCAGCAACGATGATGGTGGTGTCGTCCTCAGGGCGGTGACGGGCGAACTCGGCCAGGAGCGGGGCCAGCAGGTCGCGCAGGACCGGCCCGTCTCCGTGCTCGAGCTCGAAGGCTCGAGTGTTCGTCTCGGTCTCTGTGTCGGTGCCGGATGATGGAGTCACCCGCGCGAGGGCCACCATCCATACAGGCTATCCGCCTGGGGAAATGCTCCGACGCGCATTGCACTGCATGGGCAGTTCCGTACGCAGGGCACTGCAGTTGCCCTCAGCGCTTGCGCTTCCGCTTGCCCTTGCGTGGACGGGGTCCCTGAGGCGCCTGCCCGTTCCCGTTCCCATTCCCGTTCCCGCCGCCGGCGGAACTGGCCTGTGCTCCCGACGCCCCGGACGCCCCTGCTGTCGACGCGGATCCAGACGCCGCCGCAGACCCCGATGCGGACGGCGACGAAGGCGAAGGGGAAGACGACTTCGGCCCTCCCGAGGACTTCGCCGCAGATCCGCCGGCCGCCCCACCGGACGGCCTGTCCCTCACCGCAGTCCCCGCACCGGCGCCCCCACCCGTGCCGGCGCCACCGGCCCCGGCGCCGCTACTGGAGCCCGGCCGGATCGGCCCACTCCGCTTGTTGCGGGCCTTCGGCGGAGCGGCAGTGCGGCCCCCCTGCCCCTGTCCCGAGGCGGCGACGTTGATGGCCGTGCTCAGGGTGGCGGCGTCAAGGGCGGAGTAGAACTCCTTCGTGTTGCCCCGCTTGGCCAGACGGTTGGCGATCTGCACCCAGCGGTCCTCGCGCTGCTTCATCATGCAGAGCACCGGCGAGGCGATGAAGATCGACGAGTAGGCCCCGGAGAGCAGACCGACGAAGAGGGCCAGACCGTAGGACTGCAGTGTCTGCGCACCTAGCAACCCGGCGCCGATGAGGAGGATGGCCAGCACCGGAATGATGGCGACCATGGAGGTGTTGATCGACCGGGCCAGGGTCTGGTTCATCGACAGGTTGATCAGCTGCGGATAGGTCAAGCGCCCGCTGCTCCCGATGCCCTTGGTGTTGTCACGCACGCGGTCGAACACGACGACGGTGTCGTAGAGCGAGTAGCCGAGGATGGTCAGGATGGCCACCACGGTGTCGGGGGTGACCTGGAAGTTGAAGATCGAGTAGATGCCGATCGCCACCAGGACGTCGTGAATCATGGCGATAAAAGCGGCCAGCGCCATCTTCGGCTCGAACCGGATGCTGATGTAGATCGCCACCACGATGAAGAAGATGATCAGCGCCTCGATGGCCTTGTTGGTAATGGACGAGCCCCACGTCGGGCCGACGGTCGTGATGCTGATCTTGTCGGCGGGTGGCGTCTGGCTTGAGGCACTTGTCGCTGTG
>DATCEZ010000095.1:0-2716 GCA_036509775.1 Acidimicrobiales bacterium | reverse complement strand
AGGCGACCTTGGATGTCGTTCATTTCGGTCAGCATGCGACGAGCGCGTGGACGACCACGATCGCCTTGGTAGAGCAGCTGGTAGGGATCACCGAATGCTCCCCAGACTCGATCACCGAAATTCCCCAGGGCTTGAGCGGGGCGGCGGGCTTGTGGTGAGTGTAAGTCAGTTGGCGGCGACCACCTCCTCTTGAACCCCGGCGACGCACGTCCGGGCGACGACCTGGGTCGTCATGATCCGGCCACCACGGCCTTGCGGGCCTTCTCGGCCCGGGCCCGGTGGCTGCGCATCCGGTAGCTGTCTCCGGTGATGTCGATGACGACGCTTCTGTGCAGGAGCCGGTCGAGCATGGCCCCGGCGACCATGGCATCGCCGTTGAAGACCTTGCCCCAACTGGCGATACCCAGGTTGGTCGTGAGAACGATGCTTCCTTTCAGGTATCTCTGGCTCACAACCTGGAACAGCGCGGCAGCGGCTTCGGCCGGAAGCGGCAAGTAGCCCACCTCGTCAACGATGAGCAGGCGCGGTCCGGCGTAGAAGCGCATGGTCGTGGCCCACCGCCCTTCCAATGCGGCCCGGTGGCACCGCGCCGCCAGGTCGGCGGCGGTGGTGTAGTGGACGCGCATCCCCGCCGCCACCGCGCCATGGCCGAGCCCGACGGCCAACATCGTCTTGCCCACGCCGGGCGGGCCGATCAACAGCACGTTGGTGGCGTCCTCCATGAAGCGCAGCGTCCCGAGCTCGTCTATGAGCTTCTTGTCGACCGACGGCTGGGCCGAGAAGTCGAAGTCGGCCAACGTGAACGGTGACGGCAGCGAGGCGAAGCGGGTGAGGCTGGCCCGGCGGCGTTCGTCGACGGCGTCGACCTCGACGGCCAGCAGCCGTTCGAGGAACTCCTGAGTGGTGAGCTTGGCCTTCATCGCCTCGTCCAAGAGCCCGGGCAGCGCCTCAGCCGCCGCTGTCATCCTGAGGAAAGCCAGATGGGCTCGCAGGCGCTGGTAGTCCGATCCCGCGGTCATGCCGTGGCCTCTGCATCAGAGGCGTGCTCGGCGCCGGGGAAGGCCAGCAGGATGACCTCGGCCATCGCCTCCAGGTCGACGGTCGGCTCGGCGCCCTGGGGGCCGAGGAGCTTGGCCCGGGCCTCGAGGGCGGCGTCACCGGGCGGCTTGTTGGCCTTGCGGTCACACGGCCGGGCCGTCGAGAACTGGCTGAGCACGGCGGCCTCGAGAGCAGCCCGGTGCTCGGGGGTGCGCACCATCGACCCCGCCCCGGGCGGGGCCAGGCGGTGGGTGACGAGCACGAGCCCGGCGGGGGTCACGATGTCGAGCTCCCCCGATCCGAGCCGGTGGCGCAGCGTTATCTCCATGCCCGTCATTCCCGGCGGCGTCGAGTAGCGGTTCCCCCGGAACGCCACCGACGCCCGCTCGTCGACGGTGCGTTGCGCTTCCACGACCGCCGGGTAAGGCATCGGCGGCAGCGCCATAAGCACCTCGGCGTCGGCCAGCTGGCCGACGGTCGGCCACATCGGCCGCTCGCCGGGCGCCAGTGCGTCGGGCTCCGCGTAACGGCCCGGGGGACGCAGCCGGGCGTCACCCGTGGTGGACCAGAAGTGGTCCAGGCTCACCTGGGCCTCCTCGGGGTTGGTCGCCGTCATGGTCCGCCACCACCGGCCGCACATGAACTTCACTCCGCACTCCACCGCTCCCTTGCGGTTGCCCCGCCGGGGCGGGCACGGGGCGACGATGGCGCCATAGTGCTTGGCCACCGGAGCGAACGACGCCTGGACATCGGCCGAGCCCGGCACGATCACCGTGGCCAGCCGGTCGGTGCGCCACACCCGGGCTGTTCCCCCCAGGCGGCACAGCACCCCGTCGATTGCTTCGATGAGATGAGCCTGGTCCATCGACTCGCACAGCACCTCGCGGGTCCGCCCCGAGTGCGACAGGGTGCCGAGCAGGCCATAGGACGTGCCGCCCCACGGGGCCCGGCGGCGCTCGGCCCAGTCCCACTGAATTTCCTCGCCGCTCGGATGCTCGATCTCGACGGTCTCGCGGCCCTTCACCCCCGAGCACGCCTCGCAGTGCGGGCGCAGCCCGGCGGTGCGCAGTTGCCGGGCGAAGCTCGGATACGCGCAGGCATACCCGAGCGGGACGACCTCGTCATAGAGGGCGCTCGCCCACAGGTGCGGATCGTCAGTGAACCGGGCCTTCACGTAGTCGGTGAACGGCACCAACGGGTCGGGCCGAGATGACCGGCGGACCCCGGCGGTCCGCTCGCCGGTCAGGTGGGAGCGGACCGTTTTGCGGTCGATCCCCAGGTGGCGGGCGATGGCCGAGATCGACCATCCCCTCTTCTTCAAAGCATGTGCTTCCACGTCTTCACTCCTTGAGAACATGGAGGGGGGCTCCTCACGCTGGTTGGCTGGAACCATCAGCGTCGGGGAGCCCCCGACCGGTTTGGTGGACCTCTGCAACGGGCCCACCACCCTGCTCAAGGGTGGGGAATTTCAGTGATCGTCAGTGGGGAGTTTCAGCGATCCGCAGCAAAGGGAGGGCCGCACTCCAAGCGCCGTTGAGCCGGATCCTCCTGTCGCACTGGTTGCGGCTCCACGCCTCCAGTGCGTGGTTGATCGTCCTGGTTTCGCTCCACCGCACCGAGATGTCGGGCGTCGGTACAAGCATGCCTTCATACTGTGGCGCCAGACGCGTGAGTTCTT
>DATCEZ010000094.1:0-4145 GCA_036509775.1 Acidimicrobiales bacterium | reverse complement strand
CCCGAAGATCAAGCTGAGTCGGTCGGAGGCCATCGAACGGGTCACCGGGGACCACCTCGACCAGGTGCTCCATCCCCGCTTCGCCGGGTCGGGCCAGACGGTGCTGACCACCGGCCTCGGCGCCTCGCCGGGAGCGGCCGTGGGCCGGGCCTACTTCACCGCCGACGACGCGGCAGCGGCCGCCGAGGCGGGCGAGAAGGTCATCTTGGTCAGAAGCGAGACCTCTCCCGAGGACGTCCACGGCATGCTCGCCGCCGAAGGCATCCTGACCGCACGCGGCGGTCTCGTCTCGCACGCCGCCGTGGTGGCCCGGGGATGGGGCAAGCCGGCCGTGGTGGGTGCCGAGAAGGTCCGCATCGACGGCAAGACGTTCAAGGTGGGAACGGTCACCGTGGCCGAGGGCGACTGGCTCTCCATCGACGGCACGGCGGGCGACGTGATCGTGGGCCAGGTGGCACTGTCGGCTCCCGAACCGAGCAAGGAATTCGCCATTGTCCTCGGCTGGGCCGACGAGATCCGCACCGGCCGCCTCGGTGTCCGCGCCAACGCCGACACCGGTCCCGACGCCGCCAACGCCCGTTCGCTCGGAGCCGAGGGCATCGGCCTGTGCCGCACCGAACACATGTTCATCGCCGAGGACCGCCTGCCCATCGTCCGCCGGATGATCCTGGCCTCCACCCCTGACGAGGAGGAGGCCGCCCTGGAGGAGCTCCGGGTGGCCCAGCGCTCCGACTTCGTGGAGATCTTGGAAGCCATGGACGGGCTCCCGGTCACGGTCCGCCTTCTCGACCCGCCCCTGCACGAATTCCTGCCCCAGACCGGCGACCTGGCCATCAAGGAGGCCACCGTCGGCCTCACCGACGAGGAGCGGGCGTTGTACCGCGCCGCCCAGGACTGGCACGAGTTCAACCCCATGCTCGGTACCCGCGGCGTGCGCCTCGGGGTCTTGAAGCCCGGCCTCTACGCCATGCAGGTCCGTGCCCTCATGGAGGCCGCCCTCGACCGGGTGGCCGCCGGCGGCAAGCCCATCATCGAGATCATGATCCCCCTCACCATCGGCCGCGAGGAGATGGCCCTGGCCCGCTCGTGGGTGGAGGAGGCGGTGCAAGCGGTATCGGCCCCGGCTGTCACCTCGGCCAAGACGGCCAAGACGGCTACCCGGGGCCGCGCCGGCGCGGCCAAGGTGGAGGTCCTCATCGGCACGATGATCGAGACGCCGCGCGCCGCGCTACGGGCGGCCGACATCGCCCACGATGCCGACTTCTTCTCCTTCGGCACCAACGACCTCACCCAGATGACGCTGGGCTTCAGCCGGGACGACGTCGAGGGCCGGATGATGGCCGCCTACCTGGAGAAGGGCCTCCTGCCCCATAACCCCTTCGAGACCATCGACGCCGACGGGGTGGGCGAGCTCGTCCGGATGGGTGTGCAGCGGGGCCGGTCGACCCGGCCCACGCTCAAGATCGGCGTCTGTGGCGAGCACGGCGGCGACCCCGAGTCGATCTCGTTGTTCGCCGACGCCGGCCTCGACTACGTGAGCTGCTCGCCCTTCCGGGTCCCCATCGCCCGCCTGTCGGCCGCCCAGGCGTTGCTGGCGGCCGACGAGAAGACGGCGTCGACCAGGACGAAGACAGCCTCCTGATCGCCCGGCTGCCCGGCCCTGTCGGGAGCCGGCGGGGGCCGGTGCCGACCGGGGCAACCTCCCGGTAGCGTCCCTGGCGTGGCCATACCGGAGGAGGACGTGGCCCGGGTCCGGGCCGCCACCGACATCGTCGCGCTGATCGGCGAACACGCGGCGCTGAAGCGCCAGGGACGTCGCTGGGTGGGGTTGTGCCCGTTCCACCAGGAGAAGTCGCCCTCGTTCAGCGTGAACGCCGAAGAGGGCCTCTACTACTGCTTCGGCTGCCAGCGCTCGGGCGACGCCATCAGCTTCGTCCGTGACGTCGAGCACGTGGACTTCGTCGAAGCTGTCCGCCGCCTGGCCGACCGCTCGGGCATCACCATCACCGAAGACGCGGCGGCCACGGCCGAGCGCCAGAAGAGAAACCCCCTCTACGACGCCATGACCGAGGCCGTCGACTTCTACCACCAGCGACTACTGGCCGCCGCCGACGGCGGACCGGCGCGCGACTACCTCCGATCTCGCGGATACGACGGCGACGTCGTCCGGGCCTTCAAGCTCGGCTGGGCCCCCGCCGGCTGGGACGCATTGTGCAGCCACCTGAAGGTCTCCGACCGGGTCCTCACCGATTCCGGACTCGGCTTCGTGAACCGCCGGGGCCGGCGCCAGGACGCCTTCCGGGCCCGGGTGATCTTCCCCATCTTCGATCCCTCGGGCAAAGCCATCGCCCTCGGCGGCCGGATCCTTCCCCCCGGGGCCGGGGCGGCGACAGCGGCGCCCGAGGGACCCAAGTACAAGAACTCCCAGGACGGTCCCATCTACGCCAAGCGCCGCACCCTGTACGGGCTCAACTGGGCCAAGACCGACGTGGTGGCCAGCGGCGAGGTGATCGTCTGCGAGGGCTACACCGACGTGATCGCTTTCTTCCAGGTGGGGCTGCCGCGCGCCGTGGCCACCTGCGGCACCGCACTCGGTGAAGAGCACTTCCGCGTACTCGGCAACTTCGCCACCCGGGTGGTGCTCGCCTACGACGCCGACGCCGCGGGCGAAGCCGGTGCCACCCGCGTCTACGAATGGGAGCGTCACCACTCCGTCGACGTGGCTGTCGCCGCGCTGCCCGCCGGTTCCGATCCCGGAGACCTGGCGCGCACCGATCCCGACGCCCTACGACGGGCGGTGGCCGAGGCGCAACCTTTCCTGCGCTTTCGTATCGATCGCGTCCTCGACGCCGCCGACCTCCGCACGAACGAAGGTCGGGCCAAAGCGGCGGAGCTCGCTCTCGCCGTGGTGGCCGATCATCCGAACGCCCTCGTCCGCGACCAGTACCTGATGGTCGTGGCCGACCGCTGCCGATTGGAGCCGACGTCGTTGCGCGCGCTGCTCGACGAGTTCGTCCGCCGGGGACCGACCGAGGAGTCGATGCGCGGCCCGTCGGCGACGCGCGATTCATCGACGCGGCGCGAGCCGTCGACAGGCGGCGACTCCTCGACAGGGCGCCCGTCGTCGATGCACCGCTCGCCGTCCACAGGAAACGGACAGGGCGACGGCGTCGGACGGCCCGGGGCGTCCAATGGCGGGGCTGTGCCCATGAACGGCGACCGGGCCCGGGGCCGGGGCGCCGCCGGACACGACGGTGAGGCCCAGCGGGCCGGGCTCGAGGCACTGCGGCTGCTCGTCCATCGTCCTGAGTCCGTCGAGCAGCGCCTGGAACCGCTTCTCTTCGGTGACGAACGCCAGCGTGCCGCCTTTGTCGCCCTGAGCAGCGCAGACAGCCTGCACGAGGCCATCAGGGGGGCCGAAGAGGATTCTCCCGATGTTGCGATACTTTTGCGGCGGTTGGCGGTTGAGGAACCGGCAGCAGATGCCGATGACGTCGTTGTGCAACTTGTGTGGATCGCGTCGCGACGCGCCTTGGCCGGCCTCGAATCCGAGATCAGGCTGTCTCCGGAGGCACTGGCCGAGCTAGCACCTGTTACAGCACGCGTCAGTCGCGACGTCCAGGAATTAGAAGACCGCGAAGGGGCGTCCGCAGCGTCGCAACGATTGCTAGCCTGGCTTGTTGAAAGGGGCGAGGATAACGCATGAGTGAGGTTCACCCGCCGGCCGGTTCGGTTCGACCGGCACCTGATGGTGTCGCCCTCGAGGGCTTCGAGCAATTGCTCGCCGTCGGGCGTCAGCGCGGTTACCTCACTCAGGACGATCTGATTCTCGTGCTGCAGGCAGTGGAGTTGTCGCACGACATCATCGAAGACGTGGTGGCGCGCGTCCGCCTCGAAGGAATCGAGTATTTCGAGCAGAACAGCGTGGGCGCCGCACCGGTGGCCCTGGCCGAAGCGGTGGCCGTGGCCGTGGCCGAAGTCGTCGTCGACGCGTTGCCCGCCGACGCGACCGACGTGCGGGTCGACGTGGCCCTCGTGGACGTGACCATCGAGGGTGTCCCCGACGCCGACACCAACGGCGCCGAGGGTGCCGGGCCGCTGCAGAGACTGGCCCGCAAGGCCTTCAAGCGGGAACCGGCCGACGA
>DATCEZ010000093.1:0-2070 GCA_036509775.1 Acidimicrobiales bacterium | reverse complement strand
CTCGACGGCCGGCCCGAGGATGTCGTGAGCATCGCCAACGCCTGCAACCGGATGGGCCAGTTGGCCGGTCTCGACCACGCGGTCGTCGATGTCGAGCCCTCGGACGACCCCGAGTTGGCCAAGGTGTTCGGGCCGACGCTGGTAGCGATCGCGGAGAAGGCGGCCAAGGCCAAGCCGGATCGGCGCAAGCTCGAGGACTCCAAGACCTACAAGCGGCTGGGCTACAGCCCGATCAGCCTCGACGAGGGCTTGGCCACCACGCTCGACTGGTTCAAGGCGCAGGGCAAGCTCGACAAGCGGTAGCTGCTTTCGAAGAGGTCGAGACCCATCGTGCGTTCGCTTGGCAACGGAGGATAAACAAACCTCCATCTCCCGTCCGTGCGTGCTAGTACTTGCATGTCCGGCGCAAGAAACGCCGTTCGGAGCGAGGGGGTGGCGACATGGCCACATCGCACGTGCACCTGGGACGCATGGTTGGACGCGTCTTCGTCGCTGCAGCTGCCTTCGGGGCGGGGAGCTTTGCCTTCTTGTCTGCTGCTGCCGTCATGGGCTCCCCACCGGCGGGCGCGTCGGTTGGGTGCGGCGTCTCATTTGGAACGCCCCAAGTCGAGGGTGCAGCCGGCAGCTTCGCGTTCGTCGTCCCGACGATCCCCGCGGTCGCGGACCAGATCTGTAACGCGCGGATTACCATTGTCGGCACGATTGCGACTGCAGGCGGGACTCGCCCGGGCAACGTGAATGGGAACGGCGCGGCGTATCCCCTGACCGTGAGTTTCCTCCCCGGCCAGGCGCCTCCCTCCATCCTGTGGCAATGGTCGCCCCATTGCGCCGATCCCGTGAGCAACGCCTACCGGTTCAGCGCGCAGAGTGCGGGGATCGGCACCGTTGCGAGCTCGACGCTCGAGGGGACGCCATGCAGCTCTTTCGGGAACGTGAGCGCATCGAACCTCCTGGCCCCGTTCGTCATCAACGGCAACGCTGGGTCGTACGTGGGGATCGCCGCTACGCCAGGCAACCTCGGCTACTTCATGGCGCAAGCGGGCGGCGGCATCGGAGTGGCCGGCAACGCGACTGACAAGGGCATGCCGTTCGGCACCAGCCCGCCGGCGACGGTGGGCGTCGCGTCCGCAGGGTCCGGGGGCTACTGGGTGGCGACAGCGGACGGCGGGGTGTGGGCGTTCGGGGCGCCGTTCTTCGGCTCAATGGGCGGGACGCCACTCAATGCGCCCGTCGTCGGCATTGCCGCGACGCCGGACGACGGCGGCTACTGGTTGGTCGCGTCCGACGGGGGCGTCTTCTCCTTCGGCGACGCCAGGTTCTTCGGCTCGGTTCCGGGAGCTCTCCCGCCGGGTGCATCGCTCAACCAGCCCGTCGTCGGCATCGCCTCGTCCCAGGACGGACTCGGTTACTGGATGGTGGCCAGGGACGGCGGCATCTTCGCGTTCGGCGACGCGCACTTCTGGGGCTCCATGGGTGGCGTTCACCTCAATAAGCCTGTGGTGGGCATGACAGGCAACACCATGGGTGGCTACTGGCTCGTCGCCAGTGACGGCGGCGTGTTCTCGTTCGACGCCGCCTTCCACGGCTCGCTCGGGAGCATCGCGCTGGCCGCGGCCGTCTCAGGGATCGCGACGACGTCGGACGGCGGCGGCTACTGGATGATCGCCGGAGACGGCGGTGTCTTCGCCTTCGGTGATGCACCGTTCTGGGGTTCTGCCGCCTGACGCGGGTCCATTTGAGGCGCCCTTTGCGCAGCGGCGTGGGTTGCGTCTGACGCGGGCGGCCCCTCGGACCGGATGGTGACCCGAGGGGCTGCTGCTAAGACAGTCCGACGTTGCGAGGTGCCGGACCTACTGATCTGTGTACCCGTCGCGTCGTGCTGCCACGCCACCCGATCGGGTGGATTGCCGTGGTCAGTTTCGGGATCGGGAGGGTCCCCCCGGTCGCGCCGGTCTCGGGCAGCGCGGCGACCCCGGAAGGCGGGGGGCTGCGCCTGACGCGGGTGGCCCGGGTCAGAGCGGCTGATCCCTGACCCGTGGGAACGGGCTGGTTGACGGTGAGCCGGCCTGT
>DATCEZ010000092.1:0-4662 GCA_036509775.1 Acidimicrobiales bacterium | reverse complement strand
TCGCCCGCGGCCAGCGGACCCGCCGCAACGTGGCGGAGGCCCTCATGGAACTGCTGCGGGCCGGCGAGACGGACCCGACGGCGAAGACCGTGGCCCGACGGGCCGGTGTCTCGCTCCGGCTCGTCTTCCACCACTTCGCCGACATGGACGACCTCTACCAGTTCGTGGCCACCTTGCTGCTCCGGCGCCAATGGGCGGACATGCCCCAGCTGTCCCCGCGGCTCGCACTGGCGACCCGCATCGAACGGACGGTCGCGCACCGGGCCGCCCTCTTCGAGGAGACCTCGGAGATCCGGCGCGCCCTCGTCTGCCGCGCCCCGAACTCGCCTGCGGTCCGCGAGGCGCTGGCCGCGGCCGACAACCTCTTCCTGCAGGACCTGCAGGCCACCTTCGCGGCCGAACTGGACAACCTGCCGACGAGCGTGCGCGCCGAGTACCTCGGCGCCATGGACACCGGCACCTCGTGGGAAGCCTGGGAGCGACTGCGGACGACGTCGGGCGTACCGGTACGCGGGGCGAGGCGGGTGATGGCCCTCATGCTCGAGAAGCTCTGTGCGGGCACCGGCACCATGGCCGGCGCCGCTACGTAGTCAGCTCTCAGGTCTCGGGTTTGTCGGCCATGCGTCGGCGCACGTCGGCGACGCTCGGCGCCGGGTAGCCGAGGAGGCCCGGCCGCCAGCCGAGCTCGATCTTCTGGGCGCCCGGCCCGTCCTCGGTCCAGACGTGACAGGTGTCGGTCAAGAAGGTGAAGCCACCTTCGCGCATCGGGTGCGCGCCGCTGCCGTTCTCGACCTCCCACGCGGCCGACGAGGTGATGCCCTGCACCACCACGGGCCCGATGGCCCGGGCCAGGAATTCCAGATGGCTGCAGCCGCGCTGGCGACCGAAGCGCTCCTGCACGGCGCTGGAATAGCCACGCGCCACCGACAGGCCGATCAGGTCCCGGAAGTGCGGCTCAATGTCGGTGCATTCGGCGTGCGGAAACGTCTGCATGTCGGCGGCGGCGTCGACGATCGTCATGTCGGCTCGCCGGACGACCAGACCCAGGTCCATGAAGTGGAGGTGGCGCGGCGAGTAGTCGCCGCTGGCCCAGGGGCGCTCGTCGTGCAGGGTGCCGACGACGGCGAAGTAGTCGTCGCGCCCGAAGACCTCCATGGTGATGGTCCGGCGGTGCACGGGCTCCTCCGCCGACCCCGGCGGTGGGCGCAGCGCGGCCAGCGTGGGCTCGCCGTCGTTGTCAGGCATGCTTCACCGCCACCTCGTTGAAGCCGTGCAGGATCGGGCCACTGCGGTTCCACCCGATGCGCGTCACCGACGCCGTGCGCAGGTGGAGGCGCCAGTACAGGTCGACGGTGCCCAGCGCCCAGGCCACCGCCGCCTTAATGGGGCTCACATGGCTCACCACGACGACATCGCCGTCGCGCCGCCGGGCCCCTGCCCCCTCGACGGCGAACAGCTCCTCGCACGTCGTCGTCACGCGCCGGTCCACCTCGGCCAGGGTCTCGCCGCCCTCGGGGCGGAAGTCCCGGTCGCGCTGCCACCGTTGCCAGACCTCGGCCGGAATACCTCCGAGCGGCTCACCCTCGAACTCGCCGTAGTCGACCTCTACCCAGCGCTCGTCCACCACGACCGGCGGACCCAGCGCGAGCAAGTCGGCCGTGTCGAGCGCGCGGTGCAGAGGGCTCGAGCGCACCTCGGCCACCGGGTCGTAGACCAATGCACGGGCCGCCTCGGCCTGGGCGCGCCCGGTCTCGGTCAGCTCGGCGTCGGTCCGGCCGAGCAGGAGGCCCTGAGCGTTGGCCACCGACTCACCGTGGCGCACCAGGATCAGCATGATCAGGTCGGGACGAGAATGCGGCCGCACTGCTCGCAGGTGGCCACCTCACCCGGCGGAAGGGCGCGGATCTTCTCGACCTCGCCCGAGGACAGCTCAAGATGGCAGCCGTCGCAATGGCTCCTGATCAAGCGCGCCGCACCGGTGCCCTTGAGGCGCGCCCGCAACGTCTCGTACCGGTCCGAGAGCGCGGTCGGCAGGAGCGCCGCCTCGGCCGACCGGGCCCCGTGCGCCTCGGCCAGCGCGGCGTCGATCTCCACCCGTCCCTCGGCCACCAGCGCCCGGAACTCGACGGCCTGCGTCTCCAGCGGCTCGGTCCGCTCGCGCAGCGCGGCCAGCTCGGCGTCGATGGGGTCCTGCTCCAGCATGGACACCAGCTCGAGCTCCTCGAGCTCGGCCCGGCGCTCGGTGAGGTGCCGCACCTCGTCGTTCATGGCTTGGAGGTCACGACCAGAGGAGCCGGTGGCGGCGTACATGCGCTTCTCTACGACATCGCGGCGCTCACTGATGCCACCGATCTGCTCCTCGAGCTCCTTCTGCGTCGCCGCCAGCACGCCGCGCCGCGCCGAGGCGTCGGCCCGCTCGACCTCGAGCGCAGCCAACTGCGTCTCGGCGGCGGCCAGGCCCGTGGTCTCGACGAGCGCATCGCGCCGGTGCTGGAGCTGCGTGATGGTGGTGTCGAGGTCCTGTACGACGAGCAGGCGTTCGAGATCCTCGGTCACACCATCGCCCCATACGTCGCCCGGGCCAGCGGCAGTGCGTCGATCAGGGCGGGGTCCGCCATCCCCATCGCCTCGTCCCACGAGCACCAGCGCGCATCGGGGCTCTCGTCGGGCGGCGGCTGCGGGTCGGCGTCCGCGCCCAGCAACAGGTACCGCAGATCGAGGTGGGTGTGCCCGTGCGCCGCCTCGTGCACATCGAGGTGGAGCAGCAACGGACCGGTCGGCGGATGCGTCACCGCGAGACCGAGCTCCTCGGTGGCCTCCCGCAGCGCAGCCTCCTCAGGAGTCTCGCCCGCGTCGATGTGGCCACCGGGCTGCATCCAGATGCCGAGCTTCTTGTGGCGGTGGAGCACGGTCCCGCGCCGCCCGACGACAATGCCCGACGCCGTCACATGGGTCGGGCCCGCGTGCTCGTCGTACGGCGCGCTGAGGCGGTCCAGCTCGGACAGGAAACGCTCCTTGGCGAGGACCTCACGCGGGGACGACGGCACGTGGCTCTCGACGAGCTGACGCGTCGTCATGAGCCGCATCCCTAGCACAGCTCGCCGGTCAGGACGGTGGTGGCGTGCCCCGCGATGAAGACCCGGTCGCCGTCGGGCCGCACGTAGAGCGTCGCCCCGCGCCGGGAGAGCTGGTGGGCGACCAGGCTCTCACGCCCCAGCTCGGCCGCCCAGTACGGGCCGGCGACGCACTGGGCTGCTCCCGTGGCGGGGTCCTCGTCAATCCCCACATTGGGACCGAAGACGCGCAGGACGTAGTCGGCACCTGAGCCGGGCGCCGCGGCCGCCGTCAGCAGCAGCGCCTTGGACCCCGTGGCGGCAATGGCAGGCAAGTCCGGCTCGTAGTCGCGCACCGCTACAGCCGAGGAGAGCACGACGAAGGTGAAGAAGCCGGTGCGCCCGCTGGCCACGACGCGACCGGGCCACTGGTCCCGCAGGGAGTCGGGCACCGCCCCGGGGACCACGGGGTCGGCCGGGAAATCGAGCTCAATGGTGTCGCCGTCGAACGAGGCCCGCAGGGGGCCGCTCCGCGTGTGGAAGGTCAGCGGCGCCGTCCCATTGACGTGGCCCCCTTCGCGCAGCGCGTGCGCCGAGGCCAGCGTGGCATGGCCGCACAGATCGATCTCGACAGCGGGCGAGAACCAGCGCAGGCCGAACACGTTGGGGTCGTCGGAGGGGGTGATGTACGCCGTCTCGGCGATGCCGAGCTCGAAGGCGACGGACTGCATCCGGCTGTCGTCCAACGGCTCGCGCAGCAGGCAGACGGCCGCCGGATTGCCCCCGAAGGGCACGGCGCTGAAGGCGTCGACCCAGGTGATCATGACCACGATGCTAAGCGGGCCAGTGCGTCCGCCAGCACCTCGGGACGCTTGCAGAAGGCCCAGCGCACCAGGGTCCGGCCAGCGTCGGGATCGGCGGGGTCATAGAAGACGGAGCTCGGGATGGCGACGACGCCGCAGCGTTCGGGTAGGGCCAGGCAGAATTCCTGCGCACTCAGACCCGGCGCCACCGTGGCGATGTCGGTCGTCGCGAAGTAGGTGGCGGCGGGCCGGAAGACGTCGTAGCCCAGCAGCGCCAGCCCGTCACAGAGCTGATCCCTCCCGGCTCGCAGCTCGTCGGCGAGCAATCCCATGGAGGCGGGCGGGAACCCCAGGCCGCGGGTGATCGCCAGCTGCAGCGGCGCCGCGCTGGTGTAGGTCAGGAACTGCTTGGCGGCCCGTACCGCGGCGACCAGCGGCGCCGGCCCACTGACCCATCCCACCTTCCAGCCCGTGAAGGAGAACGTCTTGCCACCAGACGAGATGGTCAGTGTCCGCTCCCTCATGCCGGGCAACGTCGACAGCGGGATGTGCGACCCGTCGAAGACGACGTGCTCGTAGACCTCATCGGTCACCGCCAGGACGTCGTGGGCCCGGCACAGGGCGGCCACCTGACCTAATTCGTCGGCAGAGAAGACCTTGCCGGTGGGGTTGTGCGGTGAGTTCAGGAGCAGCATGGTGGTGCGGGGCCCCACTGCGGCGGCCAGGTCGTCGGGGTCGAAGTGCCAGTCGGGCGGGTGCAGGCGCACCAGCCGGGGCACGGCGCCCGCCATGGAGGCACAGGCCGC
>DATCEZ010000091.1:0-15114 GCA_036509775.1 Acidimicrobiales bacterium | reverse complement strand
GGGCGTTCGGGAGCGGGCAAGTCAACCGTGGCCGGGCAGGTGGGCGCACAGGTCGGCGCACTCGTGATCGACGGCGACGACTTCTACCGCGGTGGGCCCGCCGCCTACTGGGACGCCCTGGGTCCGGCGGAGAAGATGGATCTGGTCATCGACTGGGAGCGCCGGTCACCGCCGGCCCAGTCGCGGTGGTCCTTCTCAATGGTGCCTACAGCGCACGCCCGGAACTGTCCGACCTCTACAGCCGGCGGGTGCTGCTCACTGTCGCCCGTGACGTCCGCCGCCAACGCCTCCTGCGCCGTGAGGGGGGGCGCGACCGGGCGGAGTGGGAGGCCCGTTGGGGGGAGGCAGAGGATGTCTACTTTGATGTGCTGATGCCGCCCGCGGTCTTCGACCTCGTGCTGGACGCCAACTGAACGTCAGTTCAACGCAACGCGACTCAGCTCAGCCCGTCCAACACCTCGGCGAACGTCCGGGCGAACGTGTGCACATCACCGGGCCAGCGCGCCGAGACATAGGAACCGTCGCGCACGACCCAGGCCGGACGGTCGTCGTCCAACGTGTCGCGGGCGCGCCCGCTCGTCTTGCGCCGCCAGTCGGGCATGCCCTTCTCCACGTCGGCGAAGTCGGCGGCGTCGGCCAAGGCCCGCGTCACCTCCTGCTGCACCGACATGTACCCCCAACGCTGGCCAGGCTCTTCCACGTAGGTCCGGTAGTAGGAGGAGTCCCAGAACCGCGACCAGCGGGCGATGCTCCAGGCCTTTTGTTCCAGCGCCCAGGTGAGCGCAGTGGTGCGCCGGCCGTGCAGCACGGAGCGGCCCGTGACCGGATCCACGGCGCGGGCGGCCACCAGGACACCGTGGCAGATGGCCCCCACCGGCTTGCCGGCGCGGAAGGCGTCGATGGCCATCTGCTGCACCTCGGCGCTCTCGAGGTAGGGGCGCATCCCGCGGGCGCGGTGGCCTCCCGGCAGCACCAGTGCGTCGTACTGGCTGCGCCGGGCCGCGCCCCAATGCAGGGGCGACCCGAAGGCCTGGTCCTGCAGCAGCGCGGCGTAGGCCCGGCGGGCCTCGGCGTCGGCCCGCAGCACGCGACCGACCACCGTGAGGCGGCGCAGGCCCGGGACGGCGCCCCAGGGATCGAGGCCCCGCCCGGTCACCATGAGATCGTCGGCCCGCCCCGGTTGCCCCGACGGCGTGGCGAACACGACCTCGTGGCCCGCAGCCGACAGCACCTGCCAGGTGACGGCAGCCTCGGTCGGGTCGAAATCAGCGGCCGGCAACGGCATGAGAACGGTCACCATCGGCGCAGAGAGCCTACCGAGGGCTCGTGGACGGACCACGAGCACGGCTGTTCCGACCTCACTAGCGTCCATCGCATGACCGAGCCCGAGATCGTCCCCGATCCCATCTTCTCGTCCGAGGACGGGCTGGAGGAACTGTGGGTCAAGGCCTATCAGGGCGAGGTCCTGGGTGAGCTGCTGTTCGGGGGCATCGCCGACGGACTTGAGGATCCCGATCAGGCCGCCGCCATGCGGACGCTCGCCACCCTGGAGCGGCGGACCAAGGAGGCGGTCGCTCCGGCACTGGAGCGGGCGGGCATCTCGACCGACGCCGATCCCGAGACGGAGGCCCTCGCGGCGGCGCTGTTGCCCGGCGCGCTGGCGCTGTCCTGGGGCGAGCTGATGGCCACCATCGGGCCCATCACGGCCCAGTACATCCCCCTCTACCGGCGGATCGGCGAGTTGAGCCCAGCCGAGCGGGAGACTGCCGGCCTTCTGGTGGCGCACGAGGAAGCGCTCCGGGACTTCTCCGGGTCCGAAATCGCCGGTGATCGCACCCGTTCGCTCCAGCCCATCATGGCGCTGGCCCATATGCGCTGAGGTCCGTCCGGGGGACCGGTCCCTGCGGCGCCGGGGCCTGCCCGCCTGAAGGCCAGCTTAGCAGGCCGATCTCCTCCGGCAGAGGGCAGGCGTGGCACCGACGGCGGTCCGGATCGGCGGCCTGACCCCCGCTTGGAACCGTGGTACCCACCCCCCCTACCATGGTGGGGAAGGCCATGGCCCCTGTCGTTCACTTTCGTGCCGCGGTCGCACTCGCCGGCCGCTTCCCCGCCCTTGCCGGGGTCGATCTCTCTCTCGACCAGGGTGAGGTCGTCGTCGTCGTGGGCGCCAACGGCGCCGGCAAGACCAGCCTCCTGCGGGCCTGCGCCGGGTTGCTGCCGGTCACATCGGGTGACGCCACCGTCCTCGGCGTCGACCTGACCACCGATCACACCTCCGTGCGTCGTTACGTCGGGCTTCTGGGGCATGCCGCCCCGCTCTACGACGAGCTCAGCGCGGCGGAAAACGTCCAGTTCGCCGTCCGCGCCCTCGGCCTCCCGGTCAAGAGCGCCGACGCCGCGCTCGAGCGGCTCGGACTCATCGGGCGTCTGCGGACGACGCCGGCCGGTCGGCTGTCGGCCGGCCAGCGGCGCCGGGTCGCGCTCGCCGCGCTGTTGGCGCGCCGCCCGGCGCTCTGGTTGCTCGACGAGCCGCATGCCGGCCTCGATGCCACGTCGCGCACACTCCTCGGCCAGTTGATCGGCGACGCAGTGGCGGACGGGGCCTCCGTCCTGCTGTCCTCCCACGAGCCTGAGCTCTCCGTCCCGCTGGCCGACCGCGTGGTGTCGATGGGTGGTGGGCGCGTCACCGGTGAAGAGTCGGGAGGACGGCGCGTGACGTTCACCGCGGTGCCGGCGGCAGTACCCGCCGAGTCGACGCGCGCCGAGGGGGCCAGCCATGTGGCATGACGCGCTGCTGGTGGCCGGCAAGGACCTCCGCATTGAGGCCCGGGCCCGGGTCGCGCTCTGGCAGGTCGTCCCCTTCGCGGTCCTCGTGCTCGTCCTGTTGGCCTTTGCCATCGGCCCGGACCAGGCGTCGCTCCGCCACGCCGCGCCGGGCATCTTCTGGGTTGCCCTGCTCTTCTCGACCGTGCTCGCCATTCAGCGCAGCGTGGCTGTCGAGTCCGGTGAGGGCACGCGCGACGGCCTGCGGCTGTCGGGCATCGACCCGGCCGGGATCTTCCTGGGCAAGGCGGCCGCCGTCGGCCTGCAGCTGCTGCTGCTCCAGGTCGTCCTCTGGGCCGGCATCACCTTCCTGTTCGACGTCCGGGTCCACGTCGTGTGGCTGGCCGTGACCGCCAGCCTGCTGGCTACCGTCGGCCTCGCCTGTGCGGGCGTCCTCTACGGCGCGCTGTCCGCCGGCCTGCGTGTACGCGACACGCTGCTGCCGCTGCTGGTACTTCCCGTCCTGGCGCCGGTGTTGTTGGCCGGTTCGAAGGCGTGGCAGGCCGCACTCGACGGGAATGCCGCCTCGGGCACCCAGTGGCTCAAGATCCTCGTCCCGTTCGCGGTGATCTATCTCGTGGTGGGCGTCGTCCTCTACGGACCACTGCAGGAGGCGGCGTGAGCGCGCAGGCCATGACCCGACGTCCACGCTGGCTCACTGTCGTCGGGGTGCTCGGCGTGATCGCCATGGGCTTCACGGTGTGGCTCGGGCTCTGGATCACGCCACCCGACCAGTTCCAGGGGAACCTCGCCCGGCTGCTTTACATCCATCCCGCCATTGCCACGGTGGCGTTGTACTGGGTCGGCCTGGTCGCCGCCGGCGGAAGCCTGCTCTACCTCTGGCCGCGCACGCGCTCGTTGTTCTGGGACCGGCTCGCTGCCGCCTCGGTGGAGGTCGGCGCGGTGTTCGCTGCCCTCACGCTCATCACGGGGGCCATCTGGGGCCGTCCCGTGTGGGGCGTGTGGTGGACCTGGGACGCCCGTCTGACCTCGACCGCACTGCTCCTGCTGCTCGAGATCGGCTACCTGGCGCTCCGCCGGGTGCCGGCGGAACCGGCCATCCGCGCTCGGCGCTGTGCGGTGGCGGCGCTGCTCATCGCCATCGACATCCCGATCGTGCACTTTTCCGTCGACTGGTGGAACACCCTGCACCAGGGGGGCACCTTCATCGATCCCGGGTTCCAAATCCACGCCTCGCCCTCCATGTCGTGGACATTCCTGCTCGGCTTCATTGCCTTCACCCTCGTCTTCGTGTGGCTCCTCGGGGTGCGCTACCAGGTCGAGGTGCTGCAGGACGCCGTCGGCGACCAGGAGCTCGAGGTCTCCCTGAGCGAGCGCTGGAGCGAGGACACCGACCTCGTCGGGGCCGCAGCCAGCGCGCCTACGCCGGGCCCGGGTGGGGGTACGTCGTGAGCTACGTCGACGCCGGCTACGCCATCGCGCTGGCCACGCTGTTCGTCTACGCGGTCACGCTGGTCCTGCGCCGCCGGCGCTGGGAGCGAGCGCTGCAGATGTCGGAGCCCGCCGGCGAGTCCGAAAGCGCGCCGGCCGGCAGCGAACAGTCGTGACTGGCACCACCACCGAACCGACCCCACCTCCCAGCCCGCCGACGTCCGAGGTTCACCAGGGCCCGGCCACGCCACCCCCGCGCCGCCGCCGGCGCATGAGCTGGCGGCTCCTGGCCGTCTTCGCCGTCCTGGCCGTCGCTCTCGTTTTCCTGCTCGTCGAGGGACTGGGGAGCTCGCTCGACTACTTCGACACAGTCAGCCAGGCCATGGCCCACCGGCAGACGCTGGGCACCCAGACGTTCCGGCTGGAGGGCACGGTCGTCCCGAACAGCATCCATGCCACCGACGCCGGCTCGAACTTCACCATCTGCCAGGGATCCGATGTCGTCCACGTCGCCAACACGGGAAGCCCGCCGCAACTCTTCGCGTCCCGCGTCCCGGTCGTCGTGGTGGGCCATTTCACGTCGGACACGTCGGACCAGTTCCTCTCGAACTCCATTCTGATCAAGCACTCCAGCACCTACAGCGCCGAGTACCCGAACCGGGTGAAGAAGACGACGTCCGGTCCGGCCTGCTGATGCTCGACGCCAACCTGGGGACCATCGGCGTCTGGCTCGCCTTCCTGGCCTGCCTCGCCGGCATCGTGGTGAGCATCGTGGGGCTGGTGCAGGGCCGGCAGCTCGCCGCCGAGGTTGCCGCACCGGTCGAGTCGGGCCGTGCGGGAGCCGACGCCCGGCTGCTGGCGCCCGTCATGTGCATCGGCGCGCTCTTCGCGGCCGGCGCCATGGAGCACGCGCTGCTCACCCACGACTTCACCCTCGTGTTCGTGGCGCAGAACAACAGCACCGTCACCCCGCTGCTGTACTCCATCACGGGGATGTGGTCCGCGCTGGCGGGCTCCATCCTGCTCTGGGGCCTCATCCTCTCGGTGGTGTCGACGATCTTCGTGTGGCGCTACCGGCAGCAGGCGCAGGACTCGGTCATCCGTTACGCCACGCTCGTGCTGTACGTCGTCTCCGCCTTCTTCTTCGGGCTGATGGTCGGCCCGGCCAACCCTTTCATCACCGCGCCGGGCGCCACACAGGGGCTCGGTCCCAACTCGCTGCTCCAGGACAACCCGCTGGTGGCCATCCACCCGCCGCTGCTCTACGTCGGCTTCGTCGTCTTCACGGTGCCCTTCGCCTTCGCCATCGGCATGCTGGCCACGGGCCGGGTGGGGGATCGCTGGCAGATTGAGTGCCGGCGCTGGACGTTGGTCGCGTTCACCTTCCTGTCGGTCGGCATCGTGCTCGGCGCCTGGTGGTCGTACCAGGTGCTCGGGTGGGGCGGGTTCTGGGGGTGGGATCCGGTCGAGAACGCGGCACTCCTGCCATGGCTCTGCGGGACGGCCTATCTGCACTCGACGCTAGTCCAGGAACGGCGCGGCCTCATGCGGGTCTGGAACCTCTCCCTGTCGATCGCCACTTTCGCGCTGACCATCCTGGGCACCTTCCTCACCCGGTCCGGGGTCATCACATCGGTCCATGCCTTCTCGGAGTCGGACCTCGGGCCGTTGCTCATCGGGTTCTTCTTCGCGGTGGTGATCGTGGGGTTCGGGCTCATCGCCTGGCGCGGCGACCGCCTGCGCTCGCCCGGGGGCATCGACGCCCCGCTCGGGCGCGAGGGCGCGTTCCTTCTCAACAACGTGCTCTTCGTCGGCTTCGCCTTCGTCGTGCTGCTCGGGACCCTGTACCCGCTGCTCTACGAGGCGGCCACACAGCAGCAGGTCACCGTCGGTGCCCCCTTCTTCAACACCGTGGCGATCCCGGTCGGGCTGACGCTGCTCTTCCTCATGGCCGTGGCGCCGGTGCTGAGCTGGCGCAAAATCAACGGTGGCATTCTCTGGCAGCGTCTCGCCATCCCGGTGTGGATCGGCGTGGGCACAGTCGTCCTCTGCGTGGCGTTCGGCCTGCGCGGCATCGGCACGCTGGTCGGCTTCGGTCTCGGCGCCATGGCGGCGGCCACGGCGGCCCGGGCGCTCGTCCTCTCCGTGCGGGCGGCCCACACTCGTCATGTCGGCCTGTGGCGCGGTCTGGTGGGGAGGGCCAACGGCGGCATGATCGTGCACCTCGGCGTCGTCGTGCTCGCCGTCGGCATCATTGCGGCCACCTCCTATCGCCACCAGGCCGAGCTGCCCATGCACAAGGGATCCGTCGTCACCTACGACGGTCACCGCTTCGAGTTCGAAGGGCTGCGCACCGTCACGTCGCCCTCGCGCACGGCCCAGGAGGCCGTCGTGAAGGTTGACGGCGCCGCCTTCTATCCGGCGACGACCAGCTTCGGCAGCGCGCTGTCGGTGGTGGGGACGCCGGCCATCGACTCGGGTCTCTTCGACGACGTGTATCTCACCTTCGACGCCGTCGGCGGGCTCGGGGCCTCTTCGGGCAACCAGGCCATCCCCAACCTGCCGAAGGGATCGGTGGCCATCGGCGTGGTCATCGAGCCGTTGGTGGCCTGGCTCTGGGCCGGCGGCCTGCTCATCGGGGTGGGTGGCTTGATGGCGCTGGTACCCGGGTCGCGGCGGCGGCCCACCGACCCGGTTTCAGCCTCGTCCGATCTGGTCACCGGCGCCACGCCCGAACAACCACGGGCGCGTGACGCGGCACCCGAGCCGGTGGGCGCGCTCGTGGCGCGGGGCGCCACGGGACCGGCATGAGTCGTCGTCGGCGCCACGCCACACGCTGGGTGGCGGGTGGCGTGCTCCTCGTCCTGGTCGTGGTCGGCATCGTGCTCGCCACCCGGACGCCGCAAGAGGCCACCGCCGTGTCGAGCCCTTTGCTCGGCCGTGCGGCGCCCACCTTCACCGGGACGGACCTCACGACGGGATCCCCCGTCTCGCTCGCCGGCCTGCGGGGCCACTACGTCGTGGTCAACTTCTTCGCCAGCTGGTGCATCCCGTGCCAGACCGAGGCGCCCGACCTCTCCCGCTTCCATTTCGAGCAGACACACGCTGCCAACGGAGCCGACATGGTGAGCGTGGTGTTCCACGACACGTCGTCCACGGCGCGCGGGTTCTTGCAGAAGAACGGTGATCTGTGGCCCGCCGTGGCCGACCCCGGGGGAACCATCGCCGAGCGTTACGGGGTCACCGCGCCACCGACCACCTTCATCATCAATCCGGCCGGCCGCGTCACCGCCGTCCTGGTGGGCCCGGCGACGCAGAAGAACCTCGACTCGTTCCTGAAGGCGGCCCGCAAGGACCGGGCCGGTGTCACTGGTGGCTGAGCGTTCGATCCGTGTGCCGCTCTGGGCCCGGGTGGGCCTGCCGCTGGTGGTCCTGGTCGTGGCGCTGGTTTTCGGCAGCGGGGCGCTGGACTCCTCGCCGCCGACGGCGGGTCAACGCGCCGCCGCCCTCGAGGCCGGCGTGCGCTGCCCCTCGTGCACGGACCTCTCGGTGGCGGAGTCGAACGCCACCACGGCCATTGCGGTGCGGCACCAGATCGAGAGCATGGTGGCAGCCGGGCGCTCGAACGCCGACATCGACCAGGCGCTCGTGTCCGAATACGGTCAGACCATCCTGCTGGTCCCCCCGGACGCGGGGGGCGTCCCTGTCATCTGGATCATCCCCATCGTCCTCGGCGCTGGTGCATTGGCCGGGGTGGGCATCCTCTTCTGGCGCCGGAGCCGGGAGTTCGGGGCTCTGCAGAACGAACCGGTCGACGCGTGACGATCGACGAATCACGCCAGACGGGACGGCCGGAACGCACACCGGGCGAGGAACGTTGGTATCTGACCGACGAGCGTGAGTTCTTGGAGAGGTCGCTGGCCGACGCCGACCGTGAGCGTGAGGCGGGCGACCTCTCCGTCGAAGACCACGCACTCCTGGTGGGGCGCGACCGCAACCGGCTGGCCGAGGTGGAGACGCAATTGGCCGCGCTCGATGCCACCGCGGCGACCTCGAAGCCGGCGCGCAGCGGGCGGGTCCGTTCCACCCAGGCCGAGCGCCCGCCCATGTCCTTGTGGCGCCGCCTCGGCATCATCGGGTCGTGCCTTCTCATTGCCGTCGGACTGGTTATTCTGGTGGTGCACTTCGTGCAGGCCCGGCAGCCGGGCCAGGCCTCCTCGGGCAGCGTCACGGTGTCGCAGGCGCAGCTCATTGAGCAGCAGCTGCAGCAGGCTGACGCGCTGAACCAGCAGGGCAGCACCAAGTCAGCGCTGGTGCTCTACGACAAGGTCCTCTCCGTTGACCCGTCCAACCCGCATGCCCTGGCCTACGCCGGCTTCTTGCAGTGGAACGTCGGCAGCACCGCCAGTGTGCCGTCTCTCACGAGGGTCGGGCGCTCCGAGATCGAGACAGCCATACGGAACAACCCGAGCTACGGGCAGGCCCATCTCTTCTATGGCCTCGTCCTCGAGAACCAGGATCACAACGATGCCGCCGCGGTGGCGCAGTTCAGCGACTTCCTCAACGACGCCCCCCCGGCTTCCGAGCTGACACAGGTCGCCCCGCTTGTCGCTGGCGCCTACAAGGGTGCCGGCGTGCCGCTGCCGGCGCAGTTCAGCGCAGCGACCACCACCACGACGACGTCAGCTCCGTAGCGCGCGTAGCTCGCCCACAATGCGCGGGAACGCGCGAGTGAACGCGGCGCAGTCGTCGTCACTCGTCGGCCAGCCGACACTGACCCGGAGCGAGTGGCTGGGGTCGACGCCCATGGCCTCGAGCACGGGCGACGGCTCAATGCTCTCGGAGGAGCAGGCCGAGCCCGAGTGGACGGCGACGCCGGCCCGGTCCAACCCGATGAGCACCGGCTCCGCCTCCACTCCCTCGACGCCGAGGCAGACCAGGTGGGGCAGCCTGCGTTCTGGGGCGGGCCCGACGACAGCCACCCCTTCCACGGCCGGCGCGGCGTCGACGACGGACGCGATCTGTCGCCGCGCCGTACTCGCTTCGGCGTGCAACGCGTCACTGGTCAGTGCCGCGGCTGCGGCGCCGAAGGCGAGGAGGGCCGGCAGCGCCTCGAGCCCGGCGCGGCGGCCACGCTCCTGCTCGCCGCCCACCAGCAGAGGGTCGAACCGGCTGCCGCGGCGCACGATCAGCGCGCCGGCGCCGGGCACCCCGCCGAGCTTGTGCGCGCTGATGCTGACCAGATCGGCGTCGAGCGTGGCCAGGTCGAGCGGCACGTGCCCGCACGCCGCGGCGGCATCCACGTGGACGGTGACGCCGGCCTCATGACACAGCGCGACCACTTCGTGCACGGGTTGCAGCGTCCCGACTTCGTGGTTGCCCCATTGGCAGTGCACCAGTGCCGGCCGGGGAAGGGAGCTCGACCGCAGGCGCTCTCTGAGCGCCTCGACCTCGAGCCGTCCCGTGCGGTCCACGGGGACATCTTCCGTTGGCGCCAGGCGCGCCGACGCGTCGCGCACCGCAGAATGCTCCACGGCGGCACAGAGCACGGGCAGGCCTGGAGCGGCGCGGGTCGCACCCCAGACGGCAGCGTTGACGGACTCGGTCGCGCCCGAGGTGAAGACGACCTGGCGCCCCACCACGCCGACCAGGTCCGCTACCTGCGTGCGGGCGACCTCGAGCGCATCGCGGACGATGCGGCCCTCTTCGTGCAAGCGGCCCGGGTCCGCAGTTGGAAGGGAGGCCCACTGCGCCAGCGCGGCAAGTGCCTCGGGCCGCGGCGGGGTCGTGCTGGCGTGATCGAGGTACGCGCGCGCCACTGCTGGCTCAGGCGGACGCGGTGCAGGCGTCGTCGCCCCGCGCCCGCGAGGAGAGGATCACCGGGAGCGCCTGGCGTGACGCCGTTCCGCACAGCCCGGACAGCAGGCCTTTGACCATGCCACGGTCCACCGCGCACAGCACAGGGTTGGTGGTGCTCGCTTCGCCGAAGGGACACTGCTCGGCGATTACCGCCGTCGTGTCGCCGCGATCTTCCGCGTGGGCCGCGAAGCCGTGGGCCGTCAGCGTGTCTGCCACGACGTGCATGGCGGCCCGCACCGTCCGCTGCCCCTCGCTCGCCGTCATGCGCGAGGCCAGTGAACGTCCGTAGTCCTCGCCGACGAGGGCGGCCATCTCCTCGGCTTCCTCGGGCCCGAGCCTCCGCATGGCCTCGCCCAGGAGCCGCATCAGGAGATCGTCGCGTCGTTGCATGAGTCCGAGCTGCAGCTCCTCCTCCACGCAGAAGTACCGCTTCGAGGGCCGGCCGGCGCCGGTGGGGTTGCGCCCCGTCTCGACCCTGACGTAGCCGCCGTCGACCAGCCGCTGGAGGTGGTGGCGGGCCACGTTCGGGTGCAGGGAGAAGGTCCGGGCCACCTCGCTGGCCGTGGCGCCGGGGACGGCACGGACGTGGAGGAAGATGTCACGGCGGGTCGGATCGCCGAACGCGGCAGCCACGGCAGCGACGGCGGCGCTGAACCGGCCGTCGTCCGCATCGGCCGGTCGTTCGGTCTCCGCGGTGATCGGAGCGGTGCTCACCCTGGGTAGTCTACCGAGGGATCAGCCCCTTCAGCTGGGGCGACGCGAACAGCGTCCCGGTATGCGCGGGTTGCCTGATCCCACCCGAGACGAGGGAGTGCATGGCAGCAGACCAATCACAGCTGGAGGCCGCAATCGGCGCGGTCCGCGATCCCGAAATCGGCCTGACGCTCGGTGAACTCGGCCTGGTCCGATCCGTTCGGTCGCGCCGCCGCCGCGTCCAGATAGAGGTGGCCCTGCCCGTGGCCGCCTGGCCCGGCACCGAAGAGCTGGCCGAGGGGATCCACCGTGCCGCCGGCTCGGTCGCCGGCGTGGAGGAGATTGAGCTCGATTTTGTGGTCATGACCGAGGAGGAGCGTGCCGATCTGCGCCATCGGCTGCGCACCCACACCACCGGGTCCCAGGACGGTGACGGCGACGACGGGGATGGGCACGACCATGCGGGACACGGGCACGCGCCCGCGGCGCCCATGCCGGCGTTCCTCGGACCGGACGCCAAGACCCGCGTCATCGGCGTGTCGTCCGGCAAGGGCGGTGTCGGCAAGTCCACCGTCACGGTGAATCTGGCCATCGCCCTGGCCCAGGCCGGCCACCAGGTCGGCCTGCTCGACGCGGACGTCTACGGATTCTCGGTGCCCAAAATGCTGGGCACCGACCACGATCCGATCATCATCGGCGACATGGTGATCCCGACCTCGGCCCACGGGGTGAAGTGCCTCTCCATGGGGTATTTCGTACCCGACGATCAGCCGGTGATCTGGCGCGGTCCGATGTTGCACAAGGCGATTCAGCAGTTCCTGACCGACGCCTACTGGGGCGAGCCGGACTTCGTGCTCATTGACATGCCGCCGGGCACGGGGGACGTTGCACTCACCCTGGCCGAGGTCATGCCCCGGGCGGAGATCATCGTCGTGACGACGCCGCAGGCGGCGGCGCAGCGGGTGGCTCAGCGCTCAGCGTTCGCCGCCCGCCGGCTCAAGCTCTCCGTGCGCGGCGTCATCGAGAACATGAGTTGGTTCACCGGCGATGACGGGAAGCGCTACGAGCTCTTCGGCGCCGGCGGGGGCGCCACCCTTGCCGCCGACCTCGGGATCCCGCTCTTGGGTCACGTGCCGCTCGTCAACGCGGTACGCCAGGGCGGCGACGAAGGTCGCCCGGTCATGGCGTTCGATCCCGACAGTGAGACCGCGTTGGCCTTCCGGGCCATCGCCGAGAAGCTGGCTGCGCTCGGCCCGGCCCGGGTCTACCGGCGGGAGCTCAGCCTGCGTTGAGCCGCCGGGCGCGGGCGGGGGTGAGACCCCACGTGCGGTTGGCGAGGTCGCGCGCGTTGCCGCGGAAGAGCACGACCTGATCGCGGCCTGACCGCTTCGCCTCGTACATGGCGTTGTCGGCGTCCCGCAACAGGGAGGCGGGCGATGTCGACCCGTCGGCCGTCATGACGATCCCGACGCTTGCGGTGACCACCAGCTGCCCCTTCCCGAGGGCGATCGGCTCGCTCAGCCCGGCGCGGATGCGCTCGGCCATGTCGAGTGCATCGTGCTCGTGGTCGACCTCGGCGAAGGCAACGAACTCGTCGCCGCCGAAGCGCGCCACCAGGTCCACGCCGCGGGTCATGGAGGTGAGCCGGTTCGCCATTTCGTTGAGGACGTGGTCGCCGGCCAAGTGATCCGCGCGGTCGTTGACCAGTTTGAAGCGGTCGAGGTCGATGAAGAGCACGGCCAGCGCGGCCCGCCGGCGCCCGACGTGCTGCATGGCCTCTTCCAGTCGCTCCATGAACATGGTGCGGTTCGCCAAGCCGGTCAGTCCGTCGTGCGAAGCCTGATAGGCCATTTCCTCGGCCATTTCGCAGCGCTCGATGGCCAGTCCGATCATGTCGGCCAACTGGTCGAGCCGGCGCAGCTCCTCGCTGCCGAAGTACGGCATGGAGGGGCTGATCTTGACGGCGAGGGCGTGGGTGGCCCCGCTCTTGGTCTGCACGGTGACCCGTCGCTGGTTGTCCCCGGTGCTGCTCGCATCCGATGCGTCGGACGCGTCGTCATCGGTCCAGACGGGATAGCGCGCCACGACCGTGCCGTCGCTGGCGAGGAGGGCGGCCCACTGTGCGCCCACGAGCGCGCACACGTGGGGCAGGAGGTGCTCGGCGACATCGCGGGAGTCGCCGACGGATACGAGTTCGCTGACGGCACGGCGGAAGGCCACGTCCTCCTTGCGGCTCAGGAACACGCGCACGAAGGAGGGGAGCACGAGGGCCACTAGGAACAGGACGCCCATCACCACGGTGAGCGACTGCGTGACCAGGTCGACGGTGGCGCCTTGGAGTCCCAGTGCTGCCACCACCACCTGAATCTCCAGTCCGGCCACCGCCAGCGCGAGGAGGTGCATGCGTGAAGAGGCGACGGGCGGCTCGCCCAGGCCGGCCAGGAACAGGGACACGACGACGTACCCGCACAGGAACCCGAACGCCACCAGGAAGGCGATCCGGTAGGCCAGGTAGTGCGGCGGCGCGGGAAAACCCGGTGCCGGCAGGTACTTGAGGGTGAACGTGAAGAGCACGATGCCGACCGTGAGCACGATGGCCAGTACGCGGACGGGGCGGCTCGACGTGCGGAACGTCGCGGCGAATCGGAACAGGCAGTAGGGCATCACCAAGAGCAGGGCGATGAGCGTCTTGGCCACGTTCTGATTCGTGACGAGCCCGGGATCGATTTTCAGCGCCAACGACACCCCGCCGAGAATGGCAAAGGAGAGCGCGACCCAGCCCGCGCCGCGGATCCGGTGGCGAACCCACTGCAGCGTCGTGAGGGCCGCCAGGAGGACGAATTCCACCAGGGAGACATTGGACAGTAGGTGCGTCCAGTGAGTCACTGCGTGCACCCCTTCCTTCCTGCCTCGCCAATGTCGCCAAGTCCTGCAGCAGATCCATGTGCGGGCGGGCCGAGCCCACAATTGCGTGGGAATTGTACTCCGCGGCACTCCATTTCGCGAAATATCTCGGGGCCCGTTCTCCCTGGTGCACCTGTTCTCTCGGGTGCACCCGCCGCCCGCTGCACACTGCGCTCCCACGGTTTCTGCCCCGTGACCTGCTTCGGCGTGCATCGCCCCGATGAGGTGAGGGTCGGGCTGGGTACTGTGGGCCGCGACGAGAGGAGGTGCCGAGGTGCAGGATTGGGCGCGGCCGGTGGTGCACTGGGAGATAGAGGCCGTCGATCCCGAGCGCCAGCGCGCCTTCTACGCGGACCTCTTCAACTGGCAGATCGGCGACGGGTTCATCATGGAGATCCCGCCCGGCATCGGCGGTCCAGAGCCGGGCCCCGGTGGCCACATCCGGGGCAGCGAGCGGTCCGGCGTGACGCTCTACGTGCAGGTGGCCGACCTGCGGGCATCGCTCGACCGGTCAGTGTCGCTCGGCGCCACCATTGTGGCCGAGCCCTTCGATGTCCCCGACGGTCCCACGCTGGCCGGGATCACGGATCCCGAGGGCAACCCCGTCATGTTGGTCCAGGCCTGAATCGTGACGATCGTCGAGGTCACCACATTCAGGCTGGCCGAGGGAGTGACCGATGCGTCGTTCCTGGTGCTGGACCGTCGGGTGCAGACCGAGCTCGTGCCGAACCAACCCGGTTTCATGCGACGGACCACCGCCCGTCACGGTGACGACTGGCTCGTCGTGATCCTGTGGTCCACCGAGGAGGCCGCGGGCGCCTACGAGCGCTCCGCGGAGGGTCATCCGCTGCAGACGGCGTTTGTCGGCGCGTTGGAAGCCGGCACGTTTCACCTGACCCGCTACGTCACGCTGGACTGAGGTGGAGCTCGCCGAGCTCAAGGTCACCCGCTACGAGGTGTCGGAACGTGTGGCCACCATCACCCTGCACCGCCCGGAGCGGCTCAACGCGTGGACCGGCCGGATGCATGCGGAATATCTGTCGTTGCTGGAGCGCGCCGCGGTGGACCCCGGGGTCCGGGTCATTGTCGTGACGGGATCGGGCCGTGGCTTCTGTGTCGGCGCGGACACCCGGGCGCTCGAGGGCCATGTCGCCCGTGGCGCGTACGACGCGGGGCTGGCCGAGGACGTCGCCACCCCGGGGTACGGCGTCCGCCCGGAGTTCGACGCGGACTTCGCCTCCCAGTTCGGCATCCCCAAGCCGATCATCGCCGCCATCAACGGCCCCGCGGCCGGCGTCGGCCTGGTGCTCGCCTGCTACTGCGACCTGCGCTTCGCGGCCCAGGGCGTCAAGCTGACCACGTCGCACGGCCGCCTCGGCCTGCCGGCTGAGTACGGCCTGTCCTGGTTGCTCCCGCGTCTCATCGGTGTCACGCGAGCGGCCG
>DATCEZ010000090.1:0-3098 GCA_036509775.1 Acidimicrobiales bacterium | reverse complement strand
TGATCAACTCCTGCATCAGGTGGTTGCCGGCGATGGGGACGCCGCGTCGCATCATCATCTCGTTGCCGGTGCAGCACAGCCCGACCACGTTGATGCCCTTGGCGCCGTAGGACCGGGCCAGATCGAGCAGCTCGGGATCGGTGGCGGCGGACACCACCACGTCGGACAACAGCGGGTTGTGACCGTGCATGGCGATGTTCACGTGGTCCGTCTTGAGCACCCCCAGGTTGACCTCGGACATGACAGGCGTCGGCGTGCCGAACATGATGTCCGAGAGTTCGGTGGCGATCATCGAACCGCCCCACCCGTCGGCGAGCCCGGTCCGCAGGGCGTGGAGAAGGATGTTCACGTAGTCGTTGTCGACTCCCATATGGGTCCGATGGAGCATCTCCACCTGCTCACGGTCGATCCCGCGCGGGGTGATGTGCAGTGCGTCCCACAACTGGCGCCTGGGCATCGGCGCCCGGGAGGCGAGGGCCAGCGCGTCTTTGCGGCTGCCGTAGTCCTCGTACAGCGCGTCGGCCACATCCTCGGCGACCTGGCGGATGTCGCGGCCGTCTGATACGACCCCGAGCTCCGTGGCCAGGCGAATGAGTTTGGCCTCGTCGGCGATGCGGTAACCCGTGGTCTCGCCCCGGGCCGTGGCTCGGAACACCTCGAGGATGTCTCTGCCATGGTCTGAATGTGAGGACGATCCGGCGGCGATGGTCCGGCCGAGATTTCTGGCCACGATGACGTCGGCGTCGGCCCCGCACACCCCTTTCTGGGGTCCTTCACCGAAGGGGTCGATCCGGCACGGACCCATGGCGCAATTGCGGCAACTTAGCCCCAGTACGCAGTAGCCGCACTGGGGCTCCTGCGCCGCCAGACGATCCCACACGGTGTCAATGCCCTCGCTGCGGGCAACGTCAATCATTCGTTGAGCGTCCTCGTTGATGGTCAACCTGAGGGTGCGGTGTCCGTTTGCGGTAGTGACACTCATCGGGTTCCTCCTTGTGCGGCCGCCTGGTCGGCGAGCTCCGTGGTGGCGCGACCGAGGGCATGCCAGGCCAGCAGCGGGTCCGGGATCCTGCGGGCAGACGTGGCGCCGGCGGCGGCGAGAACCGCCCCTGTTTCGCCGAGGCGCGCGTCGGCCAACAGCTCGTTGAGTTCACCGAAGACGAGTGCGTCGACTTTGCACGCTTCCACGCACGCCGGCTTCTCGCCTCGCGAGACACGGGCCTCGCACCCGTCGCACTTGACGGCGACCGCCGTCTGCGCACCGGGACCGGTGGCCAGGGGGTGGAAGGTGATCACGTCGAAGGGGCACACGACCGCACACATGGCGCACCCGATGCACCGTCCCGGGTCGACCAGTACGACACCCAGGGCGTCATCGCGGGTGATCGCCCCGGTGGGGCAGACCTGTTGACACGGTGCCGGGTCGCAGTGGCGACACCGGTTGGGGAATGCCGTCGTGGGCTCGAGACCCGGCGCCACATGGACCCGCGTCCGCGGGACGGGAGTTTCGAGGAACGCCGATATCGGGTCCTGGGAAAGCGAGTGTTCGATGGCACAGGCGATCTCACACTGTCGGCAGCCGATGCAGCGTTCGGGATTGACAAAGACGCTCCGCACAACGACCTCCTCTCACACTCCGAGTGGGCCCTGGAGCCTCGCCCTTTCCTTCATTCTTAAGCTCATCCAACCGGCCGAGTAGGGCCATTGGTCCTGAATGGCGCCGGTCTGGCACTTGGCGGCCACGGTTGGGTTTTAGGCGCCGCACACCATCGCAGGGCCAGGGCGGGCCAGGGAGTTGACGGCGTCGAGGTTGCGGACCGTGCAGTAGTGGAGCCAACGGTAGGCGGCGGGGGACAGTCGATCGCAGAGCCAATCCCAATGCAGCGAAACGACGTCGCCCGGTGCGAGATCGACAGGGAAGACGAGTCCGTCGAGGCCGCGTCGAACCTGCTCCAACTGTTCTTCTCCGAGGAGTAAGCGCGAGCCGTCGAAGGACAACCGCCGGCTTCGGACGCAGACCAGGTCGCCGGTGACCGCCTCGACACGCCCCCAGCGGATCCGACACCGGTCAAGCACCTCCAAGGGCGCCCCCTCCATGCCGGCCCGCAGCAGTCCGAGCCAGGGGTACACGGCGAAGACGTGGAAGCTGTGCTGGGCGACGCCCGCCGGTGCGGCCGACACCAGCGAACCAAAGTGCCGTCCGGCTCGTCGCTCGAACCGGTCACTGAGTGATGCCGACAAGGTGACAGGCGCCACGCGTGTCACGAGCTCGTTCCCGGTCCAGTACGCCTCAACGACCCGGCGGTCGAGGGGATCGGCGATGTTGTTACACGCGGCGATGAGCTGCAGGTAGGGCCACGCTCCTTCGAAGCGGGCGGCCAAATGACTCAGATCATCGAGGGCCGTGCCCTGTGAGGTCATCTCGAAAAGGGCGGCAGGGTCTGCAGGCCCGCAGTAGCCGAGAGCATTGGGGGGATAGGCGTACCGGGCGAAGAGAACTGGTCCGGCCAGGGTGCCCTCGGGCCGGTCCCGAAGTGATTCGCTCCTAAGCGGCGAATCTCCGTCATTCGGGGGGGCGAAGGAGGCGGGCGGAGGTCTCATCGGCTGACGGTGGGGCGCCGGCTCGTTGTCGCGGCGCGGCGGCCGAGAAAGAGCACGGTCGCCGCCCCTCCGACGATGAGGATGAGGCCCAGCACATGGGGGGCGAGCGGAGCGGTGCCCGCCGCCGCCTGCAGAAGGGCGGTGACGACCGCGCTCCCGACGAGCACGGAGGTGACATCGATGGCGCGAGCCCGCCCCAGTGCCGTCAGCCACGTCCCGACGTACGCAGCCAGAAGCAGGCCGGTGAGCAATGCCCATCCGATCTGATCGGCGCTGAAGGAAAGGAGAAGATGCAGAGCGCCGCTGGCGGCCAAGTTGACGATTAGGGCCAATGCCCCGATACCCATGCGGACCAGGGCGAGAACCGACGCCGCCATGTCGTGCAACAAGACCTTCGCCACCACGACCTCGACGGCCCACAGAACGGTCGCAGTTAGGACGAGGAGCTCACCGCGCTCGGCGGACAGATGTCCCACTCCGCCGGCGATGGCGATCTC
>DATCEZ010000089.1:0-10289 GCA_036509775.1 Acidimicrobiales bacterium | reverse complement strand
TCGGCCGAGACCACCGTGCCCTGAATGACCAGGATGTCCAGCTCCGCCGCCAGGCAGGCCGGCGCGAGCGATTCGGTGCGCTGCGGCGTCACCGAGGCCGCGGTCGTGATGCCGGCATCTTTCATCTGGCGGATGCGGGCCGTGACGAGTTCGGGTTTGATCGGCTCGCTGTACATCTGCTGCATGCGCGCCGTCGCCTTTTCGTCGTCGAGCTCGCGGATCTCGTCGAAGAGGTTGCTGGGGTCTTCGTAGCGGGTCCACAGTCCCTCGAGGTTCAAGACACCCAACCCGCCGAGCTTGCCCAGCTCGATCGCCGTGGCCGGGCTCATGACCCCGTCCATGGCCGAACCGAGGAGCGGTAGCTCGAAGCTGTAGGCGTCGATCTCCCAGGAGATGTCGACGTCCTCGGGGTCCCGGGTGCGCCTGCTCGGGACGATGGCGATGTCATCGAACCCGTAGGCCTGCCGCCCCGATTTGAAGATGCCGATCTCGATCTCAGCCAATGTGCTCGCCCTCCGGCATTCGTGGGGCCGGTACGGCTCACGAACCACACCGGCATGTCTTCTCGACTCAATTGCGAACGCCGGGCCGACACGCCGACGATCCTCCACTCTACTCTCCCGCTTCCTGTCCTCAGGCCGGCCCGGAGCACGGAATTGGCCCGTGCGGGCTCACCGCCACGACCCGCCGCGCCGGGCTCCGGCGGCCGGGCCGCCGCGTCCGGACGATGAACCCCGCGCCGTCCTGAGGCAAGCTTGGCCCATGACCGACCCTGCCGCCGCCGCCGACCCCACCACCACCGTCGCCGCCGTCAGCCGCGGCATGCAGGCCCAGCTGGGCCACCGGGACGCCGCCCTGGCCGCCGGCGCGACGCCGGTGGGCTGGAAGATCGGGTTCAACACGCCGGCCATTCAGGCGCACTTCGGGCTCACCGACGCCGTGGTCGGGTTCATGGTCGACACCGGGGTGTCGCCCGACGGGGCCACCATCTCGCTGGCCGGCTGGACGGCGCCCGCCGTCGAGGTCGAGGTGGCCGTACGGGTCGGGGCGGACGGGGACGTCGCCGGGCTGGCGCCGGCGCTCGAGCTGGTCGATCTCGACATCTCCTTCGACGACATCGAGCCGGTCCTGGCCGGCAACATCTGCCACCGCGGCGTGATCTTCGGCGACGAGGTTCCCGGGGCGGACCCCTGGGCCATGGTCGCCACCGTCACCAAGGTGGGCGAGGTGGTGGCCGAAGGCCGGCTGACCGAGGATCCCGCCACCACGGCGGCCTTCGTCCAGACCTACCTGGCGGCGCACGGGGCCGAGCTGGTGGAGGGCGACCGGATCATCGCCGGCTCGGTGGTGGCGCCGGTCGCCGTCGCGCCGGGGGACGAGCTCAGCGTGTCCTTCGGAGCGCTCGGGCACCTGTCGGTGCGCTTCGGCGACTGAGCGCTACTGCAGGGCTGAGCGCTGCGGGACTGGGCGCTGCTGCGGGACTGGGCGCTGCGGTGGGGACTGAGCGAACCCGTGCTCAGAGGCCGGTCTCTCCCGTCACCACGATGCTGAGCAGCTCCGAGAGCATGCGGGCGGTGGCGCCCCAGATCAGCTCACCGGAGACCTCGAAGAACCGGACGGCGAACGAGTTGTCGGGGCTCCCGGGAATGATGCGCCCGGGAACCTGCCAGCGCTCCTCATGGAAAATGGAGGGGTCGGCCAGCTCGGCCAGTGCCACGTCGAAGACCCGCTCCACCTCGCCCGGGCTGGCCACCAGTTGCGGCCGCGCTGGAAGAGTGGCGATCACCGGCATGATGAGCGCGGGCGAAGCCAGCGTCGTGACCGGGTGCAGCCAGCCGACCATTGTCACCAGGGCCGGGTCGAGGTCGACCTCCTCGTAGGCCTCGCGCCGGGCCGCCGCCGCCGGCTCCTCCCCCTCGTTGACGCGCCCACCCGGGAAGCTGACCTCCCCCTTATGCGTCCGCAGCCGCGAGGACCGCCGGGTCAGGATCACCCGGGCCTCCCCATCCTCCTCGAAGAGCGCGGCCAGGACCCCGGCGTTGACGAACTCCACCGAGGGCAGCTCGGACTCGTTGACGATGATGGCCCCACGGAACATGGCGTCCCCGCCGACGTCCTCGGGCACCGGACCGCCTTGGCCCAGGGCATCGAGGGCCCCGAGCACTCGGGCCAGGTCGACCCCGGTCCGCCCCGCCGGGGCGACTGCCCACGGTGCTGGCGCCCCGGGCCGCCAGGTGGGCGGCCGGGGGATCACCTGTGACGGGACCGGGCGGGACATTCCCCGCACGCTACCGGCGACCTGCTCGGCCCCCGTCTGGGCGCCCTTTCAATTGGACGTTCGCCCGACGGGCTGGACAATTGGACGTTCGCCCGACGGGCTCTGGACGCCTCGCTACGCTCTCGCTGCGATGACGTCCCCCGAAGAGTTGCAGGCGCAGGCCGACGAGCTGCACTGGTATCACACCATCGACCTGGGCCGCGGCGTCGTCACGAAGGGTGACAGCGCGCAGGAGGTCGTCAAGGGCATCCTTCCCGACGTCACGGGGCGCAGCGTCCTCGACATCGGGGCCTGGGACGGCAAGTACTCGTTCCTGGCTGAGCAGTCCGGGGCGTCGCGGGTCGTGGCACTGGACCACTACGCCTGGGGCGTCGACTTCGCCGCCCGCGGCAACTACTGGGCCGAGTGCATCCAGAGCGGCACGCTGCCTGACCAGTCACGGGACGAGACGGACTTCTGGCAGCCCGACCTGCCCGGTCGGCGCGGCTTCGAGTTGGCCGCAGCTGCCCTGGGGTCGAAGGTCGAGCCGCTGTTGGCCGACTTCCAAACCGTCGACCTCGACGAGGTCGGTCAGTTCGACGTCGTCCTCTACCTGGGCGTGCTGTACCACATGAAGGAACCGCTGACCTGTCTCGAACGGCTGCGCCGCGTCACCAAGGAGGTCGCCGTCATTGAGACGGAGGCTGTGCACATCGAAGGACTCGACCACGAGGCATTGCTCAAGTTCCACGCCGGCAGCTCGCTGCGGATCGACTTCGGCAACTGGTACGTGCCCACCATCGATGCGCTGCACAACCTGTGCCGGGCGGCAGGCTTCTCGGAGGTGCGCACCGTCGTCGGTCCGCCGGCCGCACCGCCGGTGCCCGCCCTGTCGTTGCAAGTGAGGATCGGGCGGCGACTTGCCGGCCTCGTCCCGCCCGTCCCCTCGGCGCCGACCACCAACTACCGCGCCGTCGTCCACGCCACCGCCTGACCGGCGCGGCGTCGGGCCGGGCCCGCCGGGGTGGGGCCGGATGCGGGGAGCGGATCAGTCGTTCTCCACCGTGTAGTCCCAGTAGCCGATCACGTGCGTGTGGTCGGGAGCCCACTGCATCATGCCCTCGCCGACCAACTCGTAGGAGCGGAACTGGAAGGTGAGCGTCTGGCCCGGGTGGAGCACCGGTGGTGGGGCGTGCTCGCCGGGGACGAGACCCATGAGGAACACCGAGCCGAGGTCAGTGTGACACACGACTTCGGCCCGACCCATCGCGCATGCGCCCGGACGCGCCGGTGGCCGGGCACGAAGCCCGGCCACCGACCACACAACAAACGTTGAAGCGGGAACTACATCATCCCACCCATGCCACCCATGCCACCCATGCCGCCGCCCGCCATGGCGGCCGCAGCTGCAGCGGCGTCCACCTTCTCGGGCTTGTCGGCCACGAGGGCCTCGGTGGTGAGCAGCAGGGCGGCGATCGAAGCCGCGTTCTGAAGAGCCGAACGGGTGACCTTGGCCGGGTCGATGATGCCGGCCTTGACCAGGTCCTCGATCTCGCCGGTGGCGGCGTTCAGACCGTGGTTGCCCTTCGCCGACTCGACCGTGTTGACCAGGACGGCGCCCTCGAGGCCGGCGTTGATGGCGATCCACTTGAGCGGTGCCTCGAGCGCGTGCGCCACGATGCGCGCCCCGGTCGCCTCGTCACTTTCGAGCGTGTCGGCTAGTTCGAGGACCGACTTGCGGGCCCGGATGAGAGCCGTGCCACCGCCGGCGACGATGCCCTCCTCCACCGCAGCGCGGGTGGCGGACAGCGCGTCCTCAATACGGTGCTTCTTCTCCTTGAGCTCCACCTCGGTGGCGGCACCGACCTTGACGACGGCCACGCCGCCGGCCAGCTTGGCCAGGCGCTCCTGGAGCTTCTCGCGGTCCCAGTCCGAGTCGGTGTCGTCAATCGCCCGCTTGATCTGGGCGACGCGACCCTTCACGTCCTCTGACGAGCCGGCACCCTCCACAATGGTGGTGTCGTCCTTGGTCACGATGACACGCCGGGCGCTGCCCAGGAGGTCGATGGTGGCGCTTTCGAGCTTGAGGCCGATCTCCTCGCTGATGACCTGGGCGCCGGTGAGGACGGCCATGTCCTGCAGCATCTCCTTGCGGCGCTCGCCGAAGCCCGGGGCCTTGACGGCGACCGAGGTGAACGTGCCACGGATTTTGTTGACGACCAGGGTGGCCAGGGCCTCGCCCTCGACGTCCTCGGCGATGATCAGCAGCGGCTTGCCGGTCTGCATGACCTTCTCGAGGACCGGGACCAGGTCGTGCACGGCGCTGACCTTGGAGTTGTAGAAGAGGATGACAGGCTCGTCGAGCACGGCCTCCTGGCGCTCGGCGTCGGTCACGAAGTACGGGGAGAGGTAACCCTTGTCGAACTGCATGCCCTCGGTGAACTCGAGTTCGATACCGAAGGTGTTGGACTCCTCGACCGTCACGGTGCCGTCCTTGCCGACCTTGTCGATGGCGTCGGCCAGCACGTCGCCGATGGCGGAGTCCGCGGCCGAAATGGAGGCCACCTGGGCGATCTCCGTCTTGCCGCCGACTTCCTTGGCCTGCTTGGCGATGTTCTCCACGGCGGCCTTGACGCCCTTCTCAATGCCCTTCTTGAGCCCGGTCGGGCTGGCGCCGGCGGCCACGTTGCGGAGGCCCTCGGAGATGAGCGACTGGGCCAGCACGGTGGCCGTGGTGGTGCCGTCGCCGGCGACGTCGTTCGTCTTGGTGGCGACTTCCTTGACCAGCTGGGCACCCATGTTCTCGAACGGGTCGTCCAGCTCCACCTCACGGGCGATGGAGACGCCGTCGTTGGTGATGGTCGGCGCGCCGAACTTCTTCTCAATCACCACGTTGCGGCCTTTGGGCCCCAGGGTGACCTTCACGGTGTCGGCCAGCTTGTTGACGCCGGCCTCGAGCCCGCGGCGGGCGGCCTCGTCGAACTTCAGGATCTTGGGCATGACTGTGTCGAACTCCTCTCGAGTTCTCGAAATCTCAGGGGAATAGTGCTCGGGAGGCCGCCGCGCCGGCCCGGATGACACCGGGGCGGCGGGCAGGCCAAAGGCGTGTGGCCGATCAGGCGATCTTGGCCAGGATGTCGCGGGCGGACAGGATGAGGACGTCCTCGCCATCGAGGATGTACTCGGTGCCGCCGTACTTGGAGTAGACGACGGTGTCGCCCACCTTGACGTCGAGGGGGATCAATTCGCCGGTGTCCTCGGAGCGGCGGCCGGGGCCGACGGCCAGCACTTCGCCCTGCTGGGGCTTTTCCTTGGCGGTGTCGGGAATGACCAGGCCAGAAGCAGTGGTCTCCTCGGACTCGCCGGGGCGAACGACGATCCGGTCATCGAGGGGTTGCAGACTCATTTGGAACGGGCCTCCTTGGCACGGTTAGCACTCTCGGGTTGCGAGTGCCAGAGTAGCGGGCTTTCCCGGGCGCTGGCAAGGGGGAGGGGCGCTCGGCCGCATATTCCCGCTGCAATGGGGGTGGAGCCTGCAGGTGGGCCCACGCCATCGGGAGGGGGTCGCCGCGTAAGTCGGGGGGCCCTCCCCCGTTTCCATGTCGGGAGGGCAGATGCCGGCCGGGTCCCTTAGGGCCCTGGGCAGGGCTGCCCATGGAGGCAGGAGGGGGCAGCTATGGCCCAGGCCGATCAGACAGGAATGGAGCACTGGCGGCGCGCCGTCAGATGGACGGGTGCCGGCGTCTTCGCCATGGCGCTCATCGGTGGGCTCGTGGGCGGCCTCACCCGGGGCTCGCTGCATTTTGCCGGTGGTGGTGGCGGTGGTGGCGGCGGTGCCGATGCCGCTGCGGCCACGACAAGCCAAGCCCCACACCACGCGGCCACGACTTCGCATCCGGCGACGACGTCGGCGACATCCGCTGTCTCGTCGAAGACGGCTGCGTTGGGGACCGCCGCGTTGTTGCGCCTGTCGGACCTGCCGTCGGGCTGGACGTCGGGGAGCAGCGCCGCCTCGCCGACGCGGGTGACTCCGTGGTCCTCGAAGCTCGCCAAGTGCGTGGGCGTCCCGGCACAGGTCGCCAAGGCGGCGCCGACGAAGGTCAACAGTCCAGACTTCACGAGCGCGGACCAGGTCGACGCCGTTGAGGACAGAGTCTCGGTCTACCCCTCGGCAACCCAGGCCCAAGCCGAGTACGCCGCGTTGGCCAGCAGCAAGACGACGGGCTGCATGAACAGCGTCGCCAGCCTGGCCCTGCAGAAGAACATGCAAAAGGAGGCAGGGAGCACCACGACGGTCGGCGTCGTGAGCTTCGCCGGGCTGCCGGCCGCCGCCGCTGCACTGCACATGACCGGCTTCACGGTCAGCATCCCGATCGCCCGGGGCGGGCGCGTGCTGACGGTCACGAGCACGCAGGTCGACTTCGTCTCGGGCGCGCTCTTGCACCAGGTGACGTTCAACGGGAACGGCGCCGCCTTCCCGGCCCCGCTGGAGGAGCAGCTCCTGGCAGCGGCGCAGGCTCGGCACTGAGTGCCCGTGGCGCCACCGGCGCGTCGGTCACCTAGCATGTCGCCAAACGAAGAGGGGGCAACGACAGTGCACCAACCCAGGCCGTCCATGACCCGGACTCACCGAGCGGTAGCCGGACTCATCGCAGGTTCGTTCCTGGTGTTGGCCCCGCTCGGATTGCTCGCCACGGGCGCAGGTGCGAGCTCGGGGTCGAGCTCAAGCAACAAAGCTGCCCTGGCCCAGGCCCGCAAGGACCTGCTCGTCCTCTCCGACATGCCGGCCGGGTGGACCTCGACCAAGAACCCGAACGCCAACAACAACAGCAGCCTCGGTAACAAGCAGCTGGCCCACTGCATCGGAGTCTCCCCCTCGCTCACGGCGGAGAACCCACCGTCGGTCTACAGCCCTCAGTTCCAGAACAGCGACGGCACGCTGACCGTGGCCGACAGCGTCGCGGTCTTCCCGTCGGCCAAGAACGCGACAGCCGAGTACGCCATCGGCAGCAACCCGAAGTTCCCGAGCTGCCTGACCGCCCTGGCCTCGGGCCCGCTGAAGAAGAAGCTGTTCGGCAAGCTGCCGAAGGGCACGACGGTCGGGACGCCTCTGGTCTCAGCGGTGGCCCCATCTGCCTTGGCACCCGGTGTCGCCGGCTACTCCCTCAGCGTCCCGGTCACGGCGCAGGGGGTCACGCTCAATGTGACCGTGACCCAGCTGATGACGATCAAGGGCCGGCTGGGGCATCAGGTCACCTTTACGTCCGCGGGCACGCCCTTCTCCTTGGCCGTGGAGCAGCAGATCATGAAGGTGGCGGCGGCGCAGCTCTGAGCGCACGGCCCTCATCGGGCGGCACTGATCGCACGGCGCCGGGCGCACGGCAAGGTCGATACGCTCCGGGCGACCCCGACGAACCGACCACCGACCAACCGAAGGGATGCCCATGGCGCCGGCCAACTCCGAGAGTGACCCCGACCGCTGGTGGCACGGCGGCGTCTTCTACCAGATTTACCCTCGCTCCTACGCCGACTCGAACGGCGACGGTGTGGGAGACCTGCCCGGCATCGTCTCCAAGCTCGACCACCTGGCGCGGCTCGGCATCAGCGCCGTCTGGCTGTCGCCGGTCACCCGATCGCCCAACCGCGACTGGGGCTACGACGTGTCGGACTACCGCGACATCGATCCCGCGTTCGGCAGTCTGCATGACCTCGACGTCCTGGTACGCGAGGCCGGCGCGCGCGGCATCCGCATCCTCATGGACCTGGTGCCCAACCACACCAGCGATCAGCACGCCTGGTTCGTCGACGCGCTGAGTGGGCGCGACTCGACGCACCGGGACTACTACGTGTGGGCGGACCCCAAGCCGGACGGCGGCCTGCCCAACAACTGGGTCAGCATCTTCGGCGGCCCGGCCTGGCATTACGACGAGGCCAGCGGGCAGTACTACCTGCACAACTTCGAAGCCCAGCAGCCGGACCTCAATTGGTGGAGCGAGGAAGTGCGGCGCGAGTTCGACGACATTGTGCGCTTCTGGTGGGACCGCGGCGTGGCGGGGTTCCGCATCGACGTGTGCAACATGATGATCAAGGACAAGGAGCTGCGCGACAACCCGCCGGCCACGGAGGACGACCCGCTCGACCAGCAGTTCATGGGCCTGCGCGCCGTGTACAACACCGACCGTCCAGAGGCCCACGACATTTTGCAGCGGTGGCGCGCCATTGCGGACACCCATGAGCCCGAACGACTCCTCATCGGCGAGACCAACGTGGAGAAGCTGCCGGTCCTCATGGAGTTCTACGGCGACGGTCACAACGAGCTGCACGGTGGCTTCAACTTCGTCTTCATCAACGCGCCGCTGGAAGCCGACGCACTCCGGGCCGTGGTCGAGGACACGGAGGCGTTGCTGCCCGAAGGGGCCTGGCCCATCTGGACGGCCTCCAACCATGACGTCTCGCGCCTCGCCACCCGTTGGGCGGCCGGCGATCCGGCCAAGGTGAAGCTGGCGCTGCTGCTCCTGCTGACGCTTCGAGGCACGCCTTTCCTCTATGCCGGTGACGAGATCGGGCTCGTCGACGGGCCGGTGCAGCGAGAGGACGTCCTCGATGCCGTGGGCGCCCGCTTCTGGCCCGTCTACAAGGGCCGCGACGCCGAGCGCACGCCGATGCCCTGGAACGCCGAGCCCGGAGGAGGCTTCACGCCCCCAGGGGTCCGCCCATGGCTCCCGATGGCCGACCCGGCGCACTGCAACGTGGCCGACCAGGAAGGCGACCCCGCTTCGGTACTCGAACTCTGCCGGCGCACCATTGCGGCGCGCCAGGCCAACGACGACCTGGCCGTCGGCTCGTTCCGGTCGCTCCCGTCGCCTTGGGGCACGTGGGCCTACGCGCGCGGTGACGGCGCCACCGTGCTGCTCAACATGTCGAGCGAGACGGTGTCCTTCGGCGACGTGGCCGGGACGGTGGCCGTGAGCACGGAGCGCGGTCTGGAGGGCTCCAGTGTCGAAGGCGCGCTGGCGCTGCCGCCGTGGGGCGGGGCGGTCGTCACGTCGGCCCCATGACGGCAGCAGCAGCGGGCGCTGCAGCGGGCGGCGGCGCGCCGACCCGGCGGCGCTTCGTCCTGTGCACCACGCCCGCCCAGGGCCATACCGCGCCCCTGGTTGCGTTGTCGGGCCGGCTGGTGGCCGAGGGGCACGACGTCGTGTTCTTCACGACCGAGCACTACCGCGAATCGATTGAGGCGACCGGGGGGCGCTTCGTCCCTTTCGCAACCGCCGACGACGCCCACGACCTCATGGTGGCCAACCCCGAGCGTGAGTCGTCGACCAAGCGCGGCGTCCGCGGCGTCAAGGACGACCTGCGCCGGATCTTCATCGGTCCGCTGCCCGGCCAGTGCCGCGACCTGCGTGCCATCCTCGAGGACTTTGCCGCCGACTGTGTCGTGGTCGACTCCATGTTCTTCGGCGCGCTTCCCCTGGCGTTGGGCCCGCGGGCCGCCCGGCCTGCGCTCGCCGCCATCGGCGTCATGCCGTACGCATCGAACAGCCGGGACACCGCACCGTTCGGCGTGGCGTTCCAGCCCGGGACGGGACCGCTGCGCCGGCTGCGCGACGCCACCATGAACTGGGCCACCGAGCACTTCGTACTGGCCGACATACAGCGCTTCGCCCGGCACCGCCTGGCCGAGGCCGGCGCGCCCGGTGGCTTTCCGGGCTACTTCATCGACCTGCAGCCCAAGGTGGTCGATGCCTTCTTGCAGGCCACGGTGGCGGGGTTCGAGTACCCGCGCTCGGACCTCGCTCCCTCCGTGCGTTTCGTCGGGCCCATGCTCGCCCCACCGGCTCGCACCTTCGAGCGGCCCGACTGGTGGGGCGAGCTGGAACGGGAGCGGCCCGTGGTCCATGTCACCCAGGGCACGCTCGACAACGCCGACCTGGGGCGGCTGTTGCTGCTGACCACCCGGGCCCTGGCGCACGACAACCTGCTCGTGATCGCCACCACTGGCGGGCCGGACCCCGAGCCGCTGCGCCAGGGC
>DATCEZ010000088.1:0-5286 GCA_036509775.1 Acidimicrobiales bacterium | reverse complement strand
GAGCACGTGCTGCTCGCCCGCCAGGTGGGCGTGCCCTACATCGTGGTGGCGCTCAACAAGGCCGACATGGTCGACGACGAGGAGCTCCTCGAGCTCGTCGAGCTGGAAGTGCGCGAGCTGCTCAGCCAGTACGACTTCCCGGGCGACGACACGCCGATCATCCGGGTCAGCGCCCTGAAGGCGCTGGAGGGCGACGCCGAGTGGAGCGAGAAGATCGTCGACCTCATGGACGCCGTGGACTCGTACATCCCCGTGCCCGAGCGTGACGTCGACAAGCCCTTCCTCATGCCGGTCGAGGACGTCATGTCCATCACCGGTCGTGGCACCGTCGTGACCGGCAAGGTGGAGCAGGGCATCGTCAAGGTGGGCGAGGAAGTCGAGATCGTCGGCCTCATGGACACCCAGAAGACCACGGTGACCGGCGTCGAGATGTTCCGCAAGCTCCTCGACGAGGGTCGCGCCGGCGACAACATCGGCGCCCTGCTGCGTGGGACCAAGAAGGAGGATGTGGAGCGCGGCCAGGTGCTGTGCAAGCCCGGCTCCATCACCCCGCACACCCAGTTCACCGCCGAGGTCTACGTGCTGAACAAGGAGGAGGGCGGGCGTCACAAGCCGTTCTTCACCAACTACCGCCCGCAGTTCTACTTCCGTACCACGGACGTGACGGGCACCATCACGCTGCCCGAGGGCACCGAGATGGTCATGCCGGGCGACAACACGAAGATGACCGTCGAGCTCGGCAAGCCCATCGCCATGGACAAGGGCCTGCGCTTCGCCATCCGTGAGGGTGGCCGCACGGTCGCCTCCGGCGTGGTCGACGAGATCCTCAAGTAGTCCGACCACCAAGAGCGAGAGCAGGCACATGGCCGACGGCCCGAAGCAGAAGATCCGCATCAGGCTGAAGGCCTACGACCACGAGATCCTCGACCAGTCGACGGAGAAGATCGTGCAGACGGTCCTCCGGACGCAGGCCAAGGTCCTCGGGCCGGTGCCGCTGCCGACCGACAAGCACCGCTACACGGTGATCCGGTCGCCGCACAAGTACAAGGACTCCCGCGAGCACTTCGAGATGCGGGTCCACAAGCGCCTGGACGACATCGTCGAGCACACGCCCAAGACGGTCGACTCGCTCCAGCGGCTCGACCTTCCGGCCGGCGTGGACATCGAGATCAAGATCCAGACGGCCTGACGGCCGGTCGCCCCGTCTCCCCGCCAGACGCCTGGCAGGGGTACGGACCGATGGTGTAACCTCGCGGGCTGCCCAAAGAGGCAGTTCAGAGGTGAAACGAGCGGCACTGCGGTGCTGCCGAACACAACAGACGTGCGTGAGAGCCGGTCTTCTCGGGACCTCACGCCGAACCAATCGAGCGCTCCGCTCGGGTCTCCCGGGCGGAGCGTTGGCATGCGCCCAGGAACTCGGAAGGCGCAGGGAGAAAGAGACGTACGTGGCAAGCAAGGCGATCGTCGGCGAGAAAGTCGGCATGACCCAAGTCTGGGACGACCAGAACCGCGCCGTACCGGTGACGGTCCTGAAGGTCGCGCCCGTGCGCGTGGTCCAGGTGAAGACGCCCGAGACCGACGGGTACGCCGCCCTGCAGGTGACCTGGGGCTTCCGGCGCAACTCCACCCTGACCAAGCCCCAGCTCGGGCACTACGCCAAGGCCGGCGTCAACCCCGGCCGGGCGCTGGTGGAGCTCCGACTGGACGACGTGGCCGACTACACGGTGGGCCAGGAGCTGGCCGCCGACCTGTGGGAGGCCGGCGAGCGCGTCGACGCCATCGCGGTCAGCAAGGGCAAGGGCTTCGCCGGTGGAATGAAGCGCCACAACTTCAAGGGCCAGGGCGCCTCGCACGGTAACCACCGCAGCCACCGCGTCCCCGGCGCCATCGGTGCCTGTGCCACGCCGTCGCGTGTCTTCAAGGGCACCCGCATGGCCGGCCAGATGGGCGGCACGCAGGTGACGGCCCTGAACCTCGAGGTCGTCTCCGCCGATGCCGAGCGCGAGCTGGTCCTGGTCAAGGGCGCCGTGCCCGGAGCCCGGGGCAGCGTGGTGGTGCTCCGCAACTCGGTCAAGGCCCCGACCAAGGCCGGGGGGTCGCGATGACGACCGCCACAACCGAGTCCGTCCGGAGCGGCTCGGTGCTGCGCCACACCGTGCGCAAGGAGCGTCCCGCTCCCATCGCCCGCACCGCCCCGCACCGCAATGCGGCCGGGCACGACCTCGGCACGGTGGACCTTGAGCCGACGGTGTTCGGCCTGGAGCCCAACCGCGCCGTGCTGCACCAGGTCGTCACCGCCCAGCTGGCCGCCGCCCGGTCCGGCACGCAGTCGACCAAGACCAGGGCCGAGGTACGCGGCGGCGGCGCCAAGCCGTTCAGCCAGAAAGGCACCGGCCGGGCCCGCCAGGGTTCGAGTCGTTCGCCGTCAATGGTCGGCGGCGGCAAGGCCCTCGGCCCGAAGCCGCGCAGCTACGCCCAGCGCACCCCGCGCAAGATGGTCCGCCTGGCACTGCTCTCGGCGCTGAGCGACCGGGCCGACATCGGCCAGATCGTCGTGGTTGACGACTGGAAGATTGAGGGGCCCAAGACCAAGGATGCCGCCACCATTGTGCGCAAGCTCAAGCTGAACGGCCTGGTGCTGGTCGTGTTGGGCCAGGACGAGCTGGACGTCGAGCGCTCCTTCGCCAACCTGCCCCAGGTGCAGACCACAACGTTCGGCGAGCTCTCGGCTCATGACGTGATCCGGGCCGACTGGCTCGTCTTCTCCGATGCCACGCTGCCCTCGGCACCCTCGGACTTCTCCGGGACCCACGTGGTCGAGGAGACGGATGCACCCGAGGCGCCGGCCAAGGCCGAGCAGCCGGTGAAGGCCGCTAAGGCGACGAAGGCCACCACGGCCACGAAGGCTGCGAAGGCGACCAAGGCCGCCCCGAAGGCCGAGTCCGCTGCTGGACCCGAGGCGACCGCTGACGCCGTCGTCGAGGACGCCGCCGAGCCGGCGGACACGACGAGTGACGAGGAGGCCGACACCGATGCGTGACGCCATGTCCGTACTCATCCGACCGGTCGTCTCCGAGAAGAGCTACTCGCTCATGGACAAGAGCGTGTACGTCTTCATCGTCGACCCCCGGGCCACCAAGATCGAGGTCCGTCACGCCGTGGAGCAGGCCTTCAGCGTGCGCGTGACCAAGGTCAACACGCTCAACCGCAAGGGCAAGGCGACGCGGAACCGGCGCACCAACGTGAAGGGCAAGCGTCCCGACACCAAGCGCGCCATCGTGACGCTCCACCCCGACGACTCCATCGACCTCTTCGCAAGCTGATCAGGAATCGCTATGCCACTTCGCTCACGTAAGCCCACCAGCCCCGGACGTCGGTTCCAGACGGTCTCGGACTTCTCCGAGATCACTCGCGACAAGCCCGAGAAGTCGCTGCTGGCGCCCAAGCCGCAGACCGGCGGGCGCAACAACCACGGTCGCAAGACGGCCCGTCACCGCGGTGGCGGCCACAAGCAGCAGTACCGGATCGTCGACTTCCGCCGCAACAAGGACGGGATCCCGGCCAAGGTCGCGGCCATTGAATACGACCCCAACCGCAACGCCCGCATCGCCCTCCTGCACTACGTGGACGGCGAGAAGCGCTACATCCTGGCTCCGGCCGGTGTGAAGGTCGGCGACAAGCTGCAGAGCGGCCAGGGCGCGGACATTCGCCCCGGCAACGCGCTGCCCCTGCGTTACATCCCGGTCGGTTCGGTCATCCACAACGTGGAGCTCCGTCCGGGCGGTGGCGGGAAGATGGCCCGCGGCGCCGGCATGAGCGTTCAGTTGGTCGCCAAGGAGGGCGTCTTCGCCACCCTGCGCCTGCCGTCCACCGAAATGCGCCGCGTCTCCATCGACTGTCGGGGGACGCTCGGCGTGGTGGGCAACTCCGAGGCCGAGCTGGTCAAGATCGGCAAGGCCGGCCGTAACCGCTGGAAGGGCAAGCGCCCACAGACACGTGGTGTCGCCATGAACCCGGTCGACCACCCGCTGGGTGGTGGCGAGGGCAAGTCCTCCGGTGGCCGTCACCCGGTCTCGCCGTGGGGCAAGCCCGAGGGCCGCACCCGGTCCCGCAACAAGAAGTCCAATTCGATGATCGTGCGCCGGCGCCGTACCCGCGGCGCGCGGCGGTAGACGAGGGGTTGAGGAAATATGCCGCGTAGCCTGAAGAAGGGACCCTTCGTCGACGACCATCTGCTCAAGAAGGTCGACGTCTTGAACTCGAGTGGCGACAAGAAGGTCATCAAGACCTGGTCGCGCCGCTCCACCATCATCCCGGACATGGTCGGACATACCATCGCCGTGCACGATGGCCGTCGTCACGTGCCGGTGTACGTGACCGAGTCGATGGTCGGCCACAAGCTGGGCGAGTTCGCGCCGACGCGCACCTTCCGCTACCACGCCGGTCAGGAGCGGGGGGCCCGCCGATGACAGCGACCAAGACGAACGAGCGTCCCGGCACGCGGGCGGTCCACCGCCACAGCGGGATGTCGGCCTCCAAGGCCCGTCAGGTCCTCGACCTGATCCGCGGCGAGGACGTCCAGCGCGCCGCAGAAATCCTGAACGGCACCGAGCGCGAGGCGGCCGAGGTCATCGGCAAGGTGCTGCAGTCGGCCGTGGCCAACGCGGCCCACAACGACCAGCAGAATCCTGAGGAGCTCTACGTCTCGGCCTGCTACGCCGACGAGGGCGCCACCATGAAGCGCTGGCGCCCGCGGGCACGCGGCCGGGCCACCCGGATCCGCAAGCGGACCTGCCACATCACCATCATCGTGAGCCGGCTGCCGGCCGACAAGCTCGAGCTGCGTCGCAAGCGCATGGAAGCCGTGAGCTCCAACCGGTCCCGCCGGGTCGAGTCCTCGCGGCGCCGGGCCGACCTGTCCGGCCGCCTGACGCGGCGCCGGGCCAACCAGGCCACGGCCGAGGCCGAGAGGGCCGCGGCGGCGGAAGCCGAAGAGATCACCGACCAGGCCTTGGAAGAGGCTCGGGTCAACGACGCCGAGCCCGAGGTGACCGAGGCGGACACGGTCGACGAGGGCGTGGACGTCGACGAGAACGACGTCGTCGAGGATTCGACGGCAGACGAAGGGTCGGCCACTGCCGACACTGACGAGAACAGCGAGGACGAGTAGATGGGCCAGAAGGTCAACCCTTACGGCTTCCGGCTCGGGATCACGACGGACTGGAAGTCCCGTTGGTTCGAGGAGCGCCACTACCGCGAGTTCGTGGTGGAGGACTGGAAGATCCG